>CAZBUF010000489.1:0-6877 GCA_964495025.1 uncultured Bacteroidales bacterium
AGAAATGATAAAAGGACTGGATAAAGAATTAACGGTTTCAGTTTTTAAACCAATAATCTATCCAAACCCAACAAATACATATATTAATATATATGTGAAGGATAATATTAAAAATCAATCCATTGAGTTTATTCTTTACGATATTAATGGTAAACTACTGAAACACATATACTATGGCGGGCAATTAAAGACAATATATTTTGATCCCCCATTATCAGGGGGAGTTTATATATATCTCATAAAAACAAATGGAGCTACACATAAAGGTAAGATAATTATTAACTGAAATGAGCAGCAGGGAAATTTCAGAGATCATTTAGTTCAACAAATTCCCAGGTCAGTTCATTGGTAGATAATACATGCTTGAACACCAGCACTAAATCAGGGGAGATGATTGGGATTCCCAAAAGCATATTATAGGTGTTATTAATACCCGAGCCAAAATATTCGATACCGTCATCAGAAATACCATAAAACGACTTGCGTCCTGATCCAACATCGCCCATAATATGCAGCACTTCAACGCCTTTATTTTCAACATCTATAAGCATTGGATAAATGGTATCTATATAAGACGCCGAATCATCGTAACAATTTGCCATCCAGGGTTTTAGTTGAGAATGGGCATAGGTAATGGGATTGGGGACTCCCGGAACATCTGAGTATATCCCATGATGAACGAGAAATATTAAATAACCTGAACTAATGGTATCACATACATTTTCTATCATTTTATATTGCTTATTGAGGTTCTCACAATCCAAAGGTGAAATGGTTCCATTGATCACAATTGTTGTAATGCCGTTCTCGCTATGAGCATAATAAGCAGGCCTTCCTGTAAATTCTTCAATCCATTCAAGGTTGCCATTTCTGGCATCATGGTTCCCTAATGCCCAGTGGTTACCTGGCTTCCCCAGGTCAAAAAGATTATCAATATATGCAAGTGTAGAGTAATCTAAACTTGCCTCAGAACAAATATCTCCGCCAAGCCATATCCTGTCAAACTGGCTTAAATCCATGTTTTCTATGCGGTAGTCAACCCTGTTTCCTCCTGAACCCCATTGGTAAGTATGTCCAAAAAAAACATAGGTCAGTGTATCTTTTGATTGAGCATATATAGGAGGACAACTATTCATCAGCAGAATAATTGCAGTAAAAAAAACTGTGATAAAATTTGTCTTTTCGGACTTTAGCACTTTGATTATCTGTTTATTCATTCTTTTCCATATAATTCCAGAAAACCTCTAAGTTTTTCAGATGACGTTCCTTGTCATCATCAGATAAATTCTCAAACTGTGTAAAATGTGAAAATCCCTTTTCAATTGACAAACTGTCCTTAACCATTTCCATTGATACTCCTTTTCTTTTCATATCATCAATCCTCTCATATATTTCAGAAAAATAGTCATAATGCAGCTTTAACGACTCTTTATCGCGTAATCCGCCATGCCCCGGGATCACTGTTTCGATTGTATTTATTTCATCTGTTAACATCTTCAATACAGATATCCATCGGGCGACATCCCTTTCCCTTTCGCCTTTATGATGCGTGGACGGCAAATCCATGATAATCGTTGCGCCGGCAACAAGGACTTTTTCCTCAGGAATATGGATAAGAATATCAGATGTGCTGTGGCCTTTGCCAAAATATTCAATGATTTTTTGTTTTGTTTCAACATCGGCCTGGGCATCAAAAATTAATAAATACTGGCAGGTTCAGGAAAATATTCAGCGGACAAGCAACATTTTCTTCATTGTTACTGCCGAGTTGACACTGAGCTTGCTGAAATAAACACCGCTATCAAGGTGTGCAGTGTCAAATTCCAGCGAATGAGAGCCTGCGGGCATGGATTCGTTGACGATAACAGCAACTTTTTTACCTGCTATATCAAATATTTCCAGCTCAACATATCCCTGTTCCGGAAGATTATATGCAATGAGCGTGGACGAATTGAAAGGATTGGGATAGTTGTTCAGGGCTATCTTCATGCTTTCTTTATCAATGAAATACTCAGATGTGGATGTGGCAGTAGTATCTTCCATAGCAATGGCTATATAATCAAAGCTCATCCAGTTCCATGATCCTACAATTTGAATCTCATTATCACCGGCAACAAGTTGTATATTCACCCTGTAGGTCATCCATGTTGTTTTGTTGGGAGCTGTAAACTCAATTGTTGAAAATGGTGTGCCATTCACTACAAGGTTCTGGCTCTTGGGAGATTCATAATTAAGAAGGTAACGTATGCTTAGCTGATAATTCTTTGTCTCAGTAATGCTGATGCCGCTGAATGTAAGAACCCACCCATCTGTCATATCCATATATTTGCCACCGCTGGCAGCTGCACTGCTTACTTCTGTTCCGCTTCCGGTAAAAGAGGCATCTTCAGCTTCATATATGGCCATTTCCAGAAGTGTTACATCTATTACCAGGGGAGCCGACTGAACGGAAACACCGATATTATCATAAACGATCCCTGTCATATTAAAAACACCAACCGTGTCAGATGACCACTTTACTTCATAAGGTGCCAGGCTATCAACGGACAGAAGCTCATCATCGACAAAGAATTCCACTTTAACAACAGAATTACCACCCTTTGTCGATGCATTGGCAATAAGAGTTATTTCCGTACCGGGCTCAATAACTTCACCGAGGTCCGAGCTTAAAACAATAGTAGGTAAGGGCTCTATCACGTCAATAGTAATTGTGGCCGAATTCTTGTCTTCTGTATCGAACCGGCTAACGGCCCTGAGTGTATAAACGGTTGTATCAGAAGGCCAGACCATTATTCCATCAACAGAATCAACAGGTTCATTATTTAACGTTACAGAAGAAGCCCCATACACTGTCCAATTTAAAACTGCACCTGATCCCCTCTCAATAATAGTATCACTGCTGTTAAAAGCACCTATTGTAAAACCGGGATGGTCAGCGATTATAAAAAATGGTGCTGCAGGCAGCTCATACTGATTATAAAGGTTTGTATTTTCAGGGTTGTATTCCCAGGCATATCTTATCGCAACAGGATCTGCCACCCCGTCGCTCCATACAATCACCGAATCACTGTCGAGAATTGCTTTTGCGGATACCAGGCTCCCGTCACTTTTTGCCATAGAAAACCAGTGGACAGAGTCATTAACGGAGTTTATTGCCACAAGTCCGTCATTTGTATGATCAAATTCGATTTTATAGCGGCCGTCATTAAGATTTCTATGACTTTTATAACGGGGGCCAGAATAGACTATATCCTCCTCGTATGCTACTTTACGGGCTATACGTGATAACCTGTATCCTACAGGTTCTTTGTTTGTAGGATGAATATCCTCGTCACCCACATCTATTGTTACAGCTTCTCCGGTGTATGGCAGCGACATTGCCCTGCTCTGCCCTGCACGTAACTGGGGCCATGTATCCCATGCTCCCGGAACGCTCTCTACTGCAGGTGTCCCCTGAGCCGGAAGCTGCACCCAAAGAAAAGGTATGTCACCCAGTCCCCAAAGTTCACGCCAGTCTGTGATAAGCCTTTTAAAAAGATTGCCATAAGCTAATGCATCTTTCATATTGTCGGCATTTGATTCGCCCTGGTACCATATCACACCTTTTACAGGAAATTTTATCAGCGGGTGGATCATAGTGTTATAAGCCAGTGTGGGCTGCCTCTCCTGCTCGCCATTGGCAAGTACCACATCATTCTCATCAAACCCCAGCATTTCCTCACTCATGAAAGTCTCTATACGTGCTCCTCCCAGTGATGAGTTTATAATTCCTATGGGGATCTTAATGTCTGCCTGCAGGTCGCGGGCGAAATAGTATCCGACTGCTGAAAATTCACCGGCATATTCAGATGTAGCAGGTTTCCAGGAGCTTCCGGCAGGTACATCATTAGCGGGTTCCGTCCCCAATATGCCTTGTACCTTGAACTGGCGAATGGTAGGATAATTAGCCGAAGCTGCTTCAGCTACGCCACCGTCACTCTGGCTCAGCACCATATTCATGTTTGACTGACCACAGGCAAGCCACACATCACCGACATATACGTTACGTGTAATTGATCCGCTATTGCTTTCCAGTGTCATGGTGTAAGGCCCTCCGGCACCCATTGCCGGAAAACTAACTTCCCAGTTGCCTTCCGCGTCGGTTATCACCGTATCAGATTCAATATCCAATGTGGCATAAACAGTATCACCTGCTGCCGATTTACCCCAGACAGATATTTCTTTGTCCCTCTGTAGAACCATGCCGTTCCCGAATATCCTGGCTGTCTGTAATTGTGCATTTACCTGTGTGGTTAAACACACTGCCAGTATAACAAATACAATTGCCGTACTATAAAATTTTCTCTCTGTATAATTCATTTCTTTAATCCTTCCGTGATTTATACTTATTATTTTAAAAGCTTGTTCATATGATTATAAACATCCCGGTCTTTAAAGATATCACCTGAATGTTATGCAAATATAACATTGATGTCAATATCATCAAGCTTAAGTGTTATTAAAAATTCGGAACGCCGGTTGTGAAAAGTCTGATTTTTTATATTAAGACCTTACAGTCTGGTTTTTGATTGTACAATAACAACTCTGATTATTTGCTGATTACTCCGGAAAAGTGTATTATTAAGCGCGTAAACCAAATTGCTTATCTTTATGCAATAATTCAGCCGCTTTAGCGGCACATTAAAGGTAATATTAACCACAGCAAAATGTTTGAACACAAAAAGAATAATTTGCTCCCTTTCCCTTTATTTATTAAAAGGGTTTTAAAATACTTTGCCTATTCTCTTCTTTTGATAGGTTTTGCTTTGCTTATAGGCACACTTGGTTATCATTACTTTTCTGATTTAGATTGGATTACGTCCTTTTACAATGCTTCAATGATATTAACAGGAATGGGGCCGGCAGCTGAAATGTCAAGCGATGCTGCAAAGCTGTTTTCGTCTTTTTATGCTTTGTTCAGCGGCATTGCATTTTTAAGTACAATAGCGGTATTTTTTGCTCCAATTGCCCATAGGATCTTACATGCCTTTCACATTGAAAATGATGATTCAAAATAAAAATACAGCTGATTAATGCATATTATTTTTGTTTATATAGGTATATTATTCGGAATTTTTATTGAAGGTGAAATGATAATGATATCTTCGGTAATTGTGGCTCATCATGGTTATCTGAACCTTTGGCTGGTAACGGCTATAGGTATTGCCGGAACATATAGTTCCGATTGTTTTTACTTCTTTCTCGGAAGAAAAAAGGGTAAGTCGTGGCTTAATAAAAATCAGAAAATCAGAGATAAAGCTTCGATAATAGATAAAAAACTGGAAAAATATCCAATACTTATTTTCATCATTTACAGATTCCTCTATGGTTTCAGGACTATTGCACCCCTGGTGATAGGAGCAAGTAAAACGAAAACAAGTAAATTCCTGTTCTATAGCGGAGCAAGCACAATATTATGGGCAATCACGTATTGCACAATAGGATATATGTTCGGAGAATTGATAAAATCACAACTTGGCTATATACAACATATTGAAAAATATATAATCGGTTTTCTTCTTTTAATAGCCATAGTACTTATAGCAAGAAACAGGGTTAAAAAACATAAAAAACCCGGCAGGTAAGCCGGGTGATGTGGTACCACCTGGAATCGAACCAGGGACACCTGGATTTTCAGTCCAGTGCTCTACCTGCTGAGCTATGGCACCTTTTTGTTCAAGCGCTGCAAATCTAAAGAAAAAAATTTTCTTACGAAACATTTTAAATTAATATTTGAAATATTTCCAAAATTCAATTGTAATCTTCAGGATTTTATACTTTTATAGCCCTTTTCAAACAATGGATTATCAAACACATATATTAACAAACGGGATACGGCTGATACACAAGCAGGTACCTAATCCAATAGCTTATTGCTGCATAACGGTCAATACAGGCTCAAGAGATGAAAAATCCGGAGAACACGGGATTGTTCATTTCATAGAACATCTGTTATTTAAGGGCACAGGAAAAAGAAAATCCTTTAATATCCTGAACAGGATGGAAGATGTGGGAGGTGAAATCAATGCATACACTACCAAAGAAGAAACCTGTATCCATACAACATTCTTCCCTGATTATTATCCCAGGGCATTGGAGCTTTTAAGCGATATAGTATTTAATTCCGTTTTTCCGGAAAAAGAAATAGAAAAAGAGAAGGAGGTGATAATTGATGAAATAAATTCATATAAAGATTCCCCCTCTGAAATAATCTTTGATGAATTTGAAGAGCTTGTATTTCATGATAATCCGCTTGGAAGGAATATTTTCGGGACAAAAAAAACGCTTAAATCAATCACCAGAAAAGATATTCTGAAGTTTATCCGTGCAAATTATAACACAGGCCAGATGGTTATTGCCTCAGTAGGAAATATCAGGTTCAACAGATTATTAAAAATCTTTGAAAAATACTTCGGTCACATACCTGAGCAGTCAACTCCGTCAGGCCGCATTGGTTTTACAGACTACTCCCCTGTGCTGAGGGAGATAAAAAATAATACCTACCAGTCACATTGCATCATCGGAAATGTTGCCTATGATATCAAAGATGAAAGGAGGTACTCATTATCCCTGTTAAACAACCTTCTGGGCGGCCCCGGCATGAACTCCCGCCTGAATATGTCATTGCGGGAGAGAAACGGCATTGTCTACAATATTGATTCCGGTTATGTGGCATATACCGATACAGGAATTATAAGTATCTATTTTGGTACTGATAAGGATAATGTGGATAAAAGCATTAAAATAATATTAAATGAATTGAAAAAATTAAAAACCAGGCCCTTGAGCGATTCACAACTGACAAAAGCCAAAAGGCAGATCCTCGGACAAATAGCCA
>CAZBUF010000490.1:0-11287 GCA_964495025.1 uncultured Bacteroidales bacterium
TTTCATTTCATTGTCAGAAAAAAACGATAAATTTTAATTTATTATTGTCATGCTTTAACCGTAAATCCAAAGATCACTTAGATTAAAGTTAAAATTAGTCAATTAAAATCTCAAAAAAATTATTTTCGCATTTTTTTTAAGTATTTCTTCATAACATTAATATAGTGAATATTAGTATGTGTTTTTTAAAAAATCTTTGTTATTTAAGATAAAATCCCTGAGAAAATCATAAGCCCCGGAAAGGTTATTTTTAGCCTCATTGGTCATTTCTTCAAGAAAATCCCATTTATAACCCTTAATATGAAGAAGATATGTTTCAGGAGTTTTGTTATAAATTACATTACACAAATAATGGATATATGAAGGTGAAACCGAGTGAGTAGTATATTCGTTTTTTGCTGATGGTTTGACCCTGGTAAATACAAAATCATTTATTTCTTCCCTTGAAGCATCCACAAATACTACAAGGTCTTTGTCAGCCATTTCTGCGACATCTTCAATATTCAGCTGGTAATTGCAGTCGACTGTTACCGAATTCAGATTTTTCTCTTTAACCCAGCTGTCTATTCTTTCAGTAAGAATGATCCCCAGCCCGTCATCCTGTCTTCCAGGATTTCCAAATCCGTATATTAATATATTTGGCTTTATGTTCAACTAAAAGCTGGATTTAGTATCGATAAGTATATTTTCCGAATTGTATAAAGATATTTCCAGCGGCATTTGTCCCAATGCATGGGTTGCGCAGCTCAGACAAGGATCATATGCCCTTATTGCTACCTCAACTGCATTTAGCATCCCTTCCGTAATTTGATTCTGCCCTTTCAGTACCCTGTTTGCCACCTGGTTAACCGCCTCGTTCATAGGCTGATTATTATTTGTTGTTGATACTATCAGGTTGGCCATTACTAACTGATCATTTTCGTTAATCCTGTAATGGTGAAAAAGTGTCCCTCTCGGAGCTTCTATTAATCCTACTCCTTCAAGCTGTTTGCTGCCCTTTACCGTTAGCTCGCCCTTTAATATGTCAGGATCATTCAGAAGCTCTTTCATCTTTTCAGCAGAATGTAATATTTCAATTAGCCTTGCCCAATGCATATGCATCGACATATTGTTGGGTTTGCCGTTTGTATAGGCTTTAAATTTGGCAAATTCTTTTTGCGCAAGGGGAGTATCAATAAATTCAGCCGTATTCATACGGGCAAGGGGCCCCACCGTGTACCATCCGTTCTTTTTTCCGAATTCCTTAAGATACGGAAATTTCATGTATGACCATGATTTCACTTCCTCGTCTATATACTTGTAATACTCCTGATAATCAACATCATGTAGTATCTTCTTACCATCAGCATCTACGGCACGTAATACGCCGTGATATAAATCAAGAGCTCCGTCCTTACGCACCAGGCTTAGATGGCTTGAAGGAAACACAGCAAAATTATCCAGCATGTCCCTGTTTTTATTATGATAGTCGTGTAAGAATTCCAGTGCAAGCTCTGACCACGATATCATCCTGTCGATGTTCATAGCGCCCACTCCATTTAACAGATATTCTTTATCTTCAGGTGACATATGTTTATTTATACCTCCCGGTATTGCCCCGGTGCCGTGAATTTTTTTCCCGGCTGTTGCTTTTATAACTTCCTGTCCGTATTTTCTCATTAAAACTCCCTGCACTGCAAGTTCTTTGTTTTCAAGTGCTACGCCAATAATATTACGTTTTAACGGATCACCGTCCACTCCAAAAAGTAAATCAGGTGATGCCAGATGAAAAAAGTGTAAAGAATGTGACTGAAATATCTGTCCGTAATGCATTAGTCTTCTCATTTTCTCTCCCGTTGGAGTCAGTCCCTCGCCGGTACCTGCACCAACTATAACATCTATTGCTTTTGCAGCCGCAAGATGATGGCTGACAGGACATATTCCACAGAGTCTTTGCACCAATACCGGAGCTTCCCAATACGGTCTGCCCTGGACAAACCTTTCAAAACCTCTGAATTCAACTATATGTAACCTTGTTTGTTCTACATTACCTTCATTATCAAGGTGTATTGTCACTTTTCCATGTCCTTCAACCCTGGTAACAGGTTCAATCGTCAATTTTTGTCCCATAATACTTTTATCTTTAATCAAATTTAATAACCTCATAGGGTAAATTCATCTCCTCACCCTTTACCAAGGCAATTAATGCCTCCCATATCAGGTCTGCTCTCGGAGGACAGCCAGGGAGAAAATAATCTATCTTTACTATCTCATGACAGGGATAAACCTTATCCAACATTATAGGAATTTCCGGGTCGTTGGGTATTATTTTTTCATCGTTGCTTTTAACAGTCAGGCAGTTAATGTATGCTTCTTCAAGACATTCCTTGATTGGAATGCCATTCCGCAATGCAGGCAAACCTCCCATTATTGCGCACTCTCCGACAGAAACCAGGATCCTGCAATTTTCCCTGAAATCCTTGAGAATATGAACATTTTCACTATTACAACATCCGCCTTCAATAAGGCCAATATCACAGATTTTAGTAAATTTTTTTATGTCATCTATAGGCGATTTGTTAAACTCAACCAGTTCGATGAGTTCAAGAATCCTGTCATCAATATCGAGCAGAGACATATGACATCCGAAGCATCCTGCCAATGACGTTGTTGCTATAATCGGTTTACTCATTATATTTAAAATAATTATTTGGAAACATTAATATTTTTTATCTCACTTCCTATTTGCGTAACATCATATTTTCGTTCGCCAATAGGAACATCAAATCCTTTCTCCTTAACAAGGATAGAACCTACAGGGCAAACTTCCATGGCCTTACGGGCCATTTCATCTGTAAGCTGATTACCAAGTCGCATATCTACAATAACTTCCGCTTTATTCCCGCGGTTTCTATATGTAAAAATGCTCCTGCCCTTCTCATCTTTTATTGCACGGACACATCGTTTACATAATATGCACCTGTTTTGTTCCTTAATGATTTTAGGATTTGCAGCATATACTTTTCTCACGGGAAACTGATATGGAAATCTCGGGGCCATTATTCTGAACCTGTATGCCAAAGCCTGCAGTTCGCAGCTTCCGCTTTTTTCGCACGAAGGGCAAAAATGGTTACCTTCAACAAACAGCAGTTCAACTATTGATTTTCTTAACTCATTTATATCATCCGTATCATTCTCAATATTCATACCATTGGCTACAGGTGTAGTACACGCTGTCATGAGTCTTCCATTGACCCTGACGGTACAAATCCTGCATCCGCCTTTGGGTTTTATCCCGGGATAATTGCATAATGTCGGTATATATATCCCATTCTCTCTTGCCACCTCAAGAATATACCTGCCTTTTTCGGCCGTCAGTTCTTCTCCGTCAATCGTTATCTTAAATGTCTTGCTCATCTCCTGTGTTTTTATATGTTTGGTATTCTGTTTGTAACTTCACATGCTTCCTTAATAGCGGAATTAATATCAAACCCGCTGTCAAAATCTTTATTCTTCTGTATTTTTGATTCGTATAAATGCCTGAAGCTTTTAATACTTGATAATATGGGGTTAGCTGCTGTCTGCCCTAATCCGCAACGACTGGCTCTCAGTATTTTTCCCCACTCTGACATATCATCGATATCCTGCATGACCCCTCTGCCTGCCAGAATCTTTTTAAGCTTATTCTTCAGCAGCACAGGTACAATCCTGCAGGTTGAACAGCTGCCGCATGATTCTTCAATAAAAAATTCCATGCTGTTCAGCACAACATCAGATAACAGATCCCTGCTGTTATTTATAACTATGAACGATCCTCCCGTTGTAAGATCTTCATATCCCAGTTTTCTGTGAAATTCATTTGATCTTATCAATGCTCCCGAAGGACCTCCAATTTGCACTGCCTGAATATCTGTTGCACCTGCCATATCAAGTATGTCGTTTAATGAAACTCCCCACTCCACCTCGTAAATACCGGGAAAACGGCAATCCCCCGATATGCTGAGTATCTTGGTCCCCGTAGACTCAGCAGTGCCGATCTCCCTGTACCATTTACTCCCGTTAAGGATAATCTTTACGACGCTGCAGAGAGTCTCAACATTATTCACCACTGTGGGCATGCCAAAATAACCGTTCTCAACAGGAAAAGGAGGAGCATCTCTTGGTTCTCCCCTGTTGCCTTCAACAGATTCAATTAATGCTGATTCCTGTCCGCAGATATAAGCCCCTGCTCCATACTGGATCCTTATATCAAAATCTAAACCCTTCCTGCCGCAAATATCCTTACCCAGAAAATTCTTATCCCTGAACTTCTGCAGCATATCTTCAAGATATTCCTGCAGGTATTTATATTCATAACGTATATATATTATTCCCTCAGTAGCCCCAACCGCATATCCTGCTATTGCCATACCTTCAATAAGCAACCCGGGCAGCTCGGTCAGTATTACACGATCTTTGAATGTTCCCGGTTCACCTTCATCCGCATTGCAGAATATATATTTTTTGTCTCCGGCCGAGTTTCTGCAAAACTGCCACTTTAATCCTGTCGGAAATCCTGCCCCTCCTCTTCCCCTTAAATTCGAAATTTTAATCTCCTCAATTACATCCTCAGATGTCATACTGATCACTCTGGTCAACGCTTCACCCATCTTATATCCCATATCCAGCACAGGGCCCTTTTTCATTATGTTGTTTCTTATAATCGCCTTTATCAGGTCAGAGTTATTCATGCCATCTCCAAAACTCGCTGAATACATCTGAACAATATCTTTTCCCTGCCTGATATCATTTATTAATTCCTTAACCCTGAAAGGAGTAAGTTTGGTAAATATCCGGTTGTTTATTATGGCAGCAGGTTCCTGATCACTCATGCCTATACATGATGTATCATAAAGTCCGATAAGCCCGTCAGGTGTCACCTCTCCGAACCTGATACCCGTTTCCTTTTCAAAAGCAGCTGCTACTTCGGCCCTTCCCATCATAACAGCAACGGCACTTTTATTAAGATAAACCGAATACCTGCCCGTTGACTTTAATGAGAAGAAATGATAAAAGGTAAGAGTCTGTATAACCTCAGCCTCCGACATCCCTAATTCATCTGCAATTATTGCTGTGTATTTCTTATCAATATGTCCGAATTCCGATTGGATATCCAGTAGAATATCCATTAACCTGCTCCTGTCCTTTTTATAATTACCTATAATTTCTATAATTGCATTTTTCATCCGTTTAAAATTTTTTAATTACCTGAAAAATAAATAATGATTTTATATATGCCTGATATTTAATCGTTTACAAAACTTATTAGTTGTTAATTAATTCACAACTAAATTAATTCAATAATAATCTTTATACAAACCTTTTATGTATTTAGAATGAATTTAATTAAATGTCGTTAAATTATCTTAATACAGCAGACTATTTTATCTCACAATTGAAAGGGAAAAATGGTCAAAACGGTGAAAAAAATATGAATATATTACGTTTAATATATGAGTATCAAGAGGTATTAAAAATCATTTTCCCTTGCACCGTAATTATATTCATTATAAAAGTTTGATAAGGTATCATAAATATCGTCAAAAGAAACATAATGTTTCTCACATCCTATGCGTGAGCAAACATGTACTTTTCCCCCCTTTTCCAGGTCCACATCAATTATAGGGGCTTCACATTCAGCGCAAATATCAGTACCGGTCAATTCATTATTACAATATGGACAAAAAAGTCTGGCAACATTTCCTTTTACTAATTCTATGTTACAATGCTTCTCGTAACATCCGAAAGTTGAGCATAAATTCAGTACTCCCTTATTATTGCCCGATTCAATATGCACCTTTATACTGGGCTTTGCATTAAGGTACCGGGTATAATCCATTAAGGATTTATTGCAATTTGAACATTTGACTTTCAGAGAGATCAGATTCTTACCCATAGTTATTTACTTTTAATTTGAATTACAGCAAAGCAATAAGTAATTATACTGAAATTTACAATAATAGTCGTCTTTTTGCAAATTTAATATTTTTTATTTTATTCTATTCTGATATAAGTCATGTGCTTCGCCGTCATTTGTAGTTAACCGAGCAACAAGCAACAGTCTAGGCATTTAGCAATAGAGCAATTGAACAATATAATGAGGGGGGACAGCCTCCTTGATAATAAATCACAAATCTCAAAACACAAATAACAAATAAATTCACCAAATTCCAATTACGAATGGCCCAAACGGTCAACCTTATTCAGGCATTGACAATCGACAAACAAGCAACGGGAAACGAACAACGGACAACGAACAACGAATAGCGAACAACGAATAGCGAACAGCGAATAGCGAGCAACGAGCAACCAGCAGCAATAGAACAATAGAGCAATTTAGCCATTTAGCAATAGAACAATAGAGCCATTTAGCAATTTAACAATTTAGCAATAGAACAATAGAGCAATAGAACAATAGAGCAATTTAGCCATTTAGCAATTTCGCCATTTAGCAATAGAACAATAAGTCCTCCCGCAAAATCTCTATAAATAATTTTGTTAATACTATTGATCAGATTATCTGCGGAATCCTTTACAGCGTTTGATAAATTCTCTCCAAAAGATATTGAAGCCGGCTGAATTCCCAGCACCATGACTTCCATCCTGAAGAATTCGGCAACTCTTTTCAATGAAATATTATGAGTATTTGTAGTAAAATCTGCTACTTCCTTAACTGAAAGCAAATCAGTATACCCGGGTTCTTTACTGAAATTCACACAGTCAACCAAAATGAGAATATCAGGGTTCAAATCATTTATCTTTTTTATATAATTTTCGATGCTTACCTCAACAATAAGAGTATCTATATTCCTTCCGGGGATTATTCCATTGCATATATATACACCTGCACCGTCATCACTTCTAAGGACATTGCCAATACCTGCAAACAGCACTTTTTTATCTTTCTGATCCAGTAATGAAGAAAGTGATTTAATCAATTCAGCTTGTTTTAATTGGTTCCCGCGTAACCGTTAATACTGAAGTTCTCCAGTATGTACAAAGCAGGCGTTAGTCTTAGTTTACCTTTGTTGCCTGCCACATCCCGTCTTCATCAAAATAGGAATATTTATAACAACCGGTCAAAGTAGAGTCAGAATCAGCGACACCGTAAAAAATAATATCATTATCTATATCTCCGAACACTATAGAGTTGCCGGAAAACGTACCGGTCAAATCAGCGTTATACAGGCCCAATAATGGAACACTTATTGTACCTGACAGATTCTTATTAGTCTGATATATGTTTACTGTAAAAGGGCCGCTTGAATAGCTGTTATCACTTTCCCATTCTCCTGCCCATTGTCCTTCAACATCAGTAATTATCTGAGCAACTTTCGTTCCTGTAACCTGGGCATTTCCCGAGCAGGAACTCTCACCATCCGACCATGACCATGCAGCAGTACCTGTAAAAGTATTGGCCCCTTCAGATAATGTTCCTGTAAAATTAATTGTATTTGTGCCGTCACCCTGTAAATAATTACCGCTGAATGATATGGCTCTGCCTGTTACCGAGCCTGTGAAGTCGGTACCCAGTGAAGAATACACAACCGTAAGGCTATTACTGATCTGTTCAAAAGCAACAATATCCATTTTATTATACGGATATACTGTTCCGCTGCAATTACCGGTTATTGTCTCCATGATCTTCCATGATCCCGACATATTAATTGCCAGTGAAGCATTTTTAGAATCTTTGTCACAGCTACATAACATTACAGTTGAGAGAATTACAGTAACCCATACACTACATGTTCCCTTTAGGGAGGTAAAAACGGTACAAATACTTTTCATTTCAGGTTTCATTTTATAATAATTAAACAGGTTTATCTCACAAATATATAATTTTATAATATTTATAAATCTAAAAATAATATTTGATCACTAAAAAATATCATGAATTAATAAGTATTTATATTATTCCAGGGTATTGGCCTGATTTATTATAAATAATAATTTTATCTTATATCTTTTCAGTGCCTGTAAAAATCTTTATCTTAGATATAATTTACATTTATCAGTTAAATATTATGAAACGAATGAAAACAATCATTTTGGCCATCATTCTTCCTTTCTGGATATCATTATATGCAAGTGAGGATGACAAAAGCCCAGATTATTTAAATCCCGAATTGCCGGTTGAAACAAGGGTAAATGATCTTGTATCGCGTATGACCCTGGAAGAAAAGGCATCACAAATGATTGATAATGCTATTGCCATACCCCGTTTAAAGGTTCCTGAATACGGCTGGTGGAATGAATGCCTGCATGGTGTTGCACGTGCCGGCACTGCCACTGTTTTTCCCCAGGCGATAGGACTTGCAGCTACATGGAATACAGATCTGATATCTCTGGTTGCTGATGCCATATCCACTGAAGCAAGGGCAAAACATCATGATTTTTTAAAAAAAGGTGATCACGGCAGATATAAGGGACTTACATTCTGGAGCCCAAACATTAATATTTTTCGCGATCCGCGCTGGGGACGGGGACAGGAAACTTATGGTGAAGATCCCTATCTGAGTTCACGAATGGGAGTAACATTTATCAGGGGATTGCAGGGTGATGATCCTGAATATTTTAAAGTTATTGCAACGCCAAAACATTATGCGGTTCACAGCGGCCCTGAACCGGCGAGGCATACTTTTGATGCAGTTACAGATAAAAGAGATCTTTATGATACTTATTTACCGGCTTTTGAAGCATGTGTAAAAGAAGCGGGAGCATACTCGGTGATGTGTGCATACAACAGGTATATGGGAGATCCCTGCTGCGGTTCTTCGGGCTTATTAAAAGATATTTTACGCCATAAGTGGGATTTTAAAGGATACGTGGTATCGGATTGCGAAGCCATCAGGGATATTTTCAGCAATCATAAGGTAGTAGATACTGCTCCGGAGGCAGCTGCTCTTGCGGTAAAATCAGGGACAGATTTAAATTGTGGCAGTGTTTATGATACGGCCCTGGTTGAAGCGGTTAAACTGGGCCTTATTACTGAAGATGAAATAGATATTTCATTAAAACGATTGTTTACAGCCAGGTTTAAACTTGGAATGTTCGATCCGCCGGAGATAGTACCTTATGCACAAATCCCTATAGAAAAAAATGATTGCGCGGAACACCGGCAGCTATCCTTAAGGGCTGCACGTGAATCCATAGTGTTACTGAAAAATACGGATAATATACTACCTCTGGATAAGGACCTGAAAAAAATAGCGGTCATAGGCCCTACTGCTGATTCATACAATATGTTAATAGGAAATTATCATGGTACACCTTCAGAATATGTGACTCCACTTCAGGGTATAAGAAACAAAGTCCCTGATAATACTGAGGTTTCTTATGAACAGGGTTGCCATCTTTTTATGGAAGGCACCATTCCCCAGCATCTGTCATCGGAAATTGTAAGTATTGAAGGTGAACCAGGTTTAAAAGCTGAGTATTTTAATAATTCAAATATTGATGGAGAACCATTTTTTTCCAGGATTGATAAACTGGCACATCAGAATTTGATATGGGGAGCATATATTCCCGAACTTAAGGAAGGAATGGATTTTTCTATACGATGGACAGGAGAAATTACTGTTCCTGTTACGGGAGATTATAATTTTATTGTTGTTGGTGATGACGGCTATCGTTTATCGATAGACGACAGGTCAGTAGTTGAAGACTGGACCGATCATAATTTTACGCGAAGAAGCAATTATATACATTTGGAAGAAGGGAGATCGTATGATTTCAAACTGGAATTTTTTCAAAGTTCAGGCTGGCCTTATCTTGAGGTTATTTATGAGCTTATCAATGTTGATCATTTCAGTAATGCGGTAAATCTTGCTTCAGGTTCTGACCTGGTAATTTTCGTGGCAGGAATAACTGCTGACCTGGAAAGTGAGGAGCAATACCTGGACATTGACGGATTCAAACATGGGGACAGGACAAAAATAGGTTTGCCGAAAGTTCAGGAAGACCTGTTGAAAGCGATCCATGAGACCGGCAAACCGGTGGTGCTGGTACTAACCAGTGGCAGTGCACTGGCAGTGAACTGGGCAAAAGAAAATATCCCTGCTATTATCCAGCTCTGGTATCCGGGACAGGAAGGGGGTACTGCATTGGCCGATGTACTTTTCGGAGATTATAATCCTGCCGGCAGGCTGCCTGTAACATTTTACAAATCGGTTGATCAGTTGCCTCCGTTCGAAGATTACAGCATGCAGGGCCGTACCTACCGGTATTTTGAAGATGAACCGTTATTTGCTTTTGGTTACGGTATGAGCTATACCAGATTTGAATATAAAAACTTAAATATTCCGAAAAAAATTAATGCCGGTGATAGTATTAAAATTACCATAAAGGTGAAAAACACAGGTGATGTTGGCGGTGATGAGGTTGTTCAGCTATATGTTAAAGATATGGAAGCGTCTGTTCGTGTACCGGTAAGATCATTGCAGGGCATGAAACGTATTCACCTTGAACCGGGTGAGCAGCGAGTAGTGAAATTCATGCTGGCACCCAAACAACTGGCTGTTATTAAAGATGATGCCACATATGTTGTTGAACCCGGCACCATGGAAATTGCTGTGGGAGGCGCACTTCCGGGAACAAATTCTCCAACCACAGGGGTTATGGTTAAAAAGATACAAATTGAGGGAAATCCCTTTCCTGCAGAATGATTACAAACTCTTTACAAGGACTTTTCTCAGGCAATTGGGACATATGATGTTAAACATATCCTTCCTTTTCAGTTCATCCCTGATATCAACTGCAGTATCTTTGGGATCGGCAAGTTTAAGTTTTTCATTAAGCATACTCAGATTAAGAATTGAAGAGTAGGCAGCCGGGCCCAGTTTTTTATGCAAATATTGGATATGTTCCTTTGTGGTAATAATAGCACCGCAGCTTTCACAAACCAGCAGCTCTTTTTCCTGCCTTTCAACAACCATGGATCTGTCAAAAACTGCAATATCAAAAATTTTATCTGACAGCTTAACTCCTTTTCCCGTGATGCAATGGTCCTGGCATTGCCCGCAAAAAATGCACTTGCCGTAATCTCTTTCAATCACTCTCAGCTTTTTCTTCTTATCGTCCTTAAAAGTAATGGCATGCGAAGGGCATACATTGGCACATGTCTCACAGCCCACACAATTTTCATCATCAACTACGGGTTTACCTCTGAAATTTTCAAAAGGAATATGCGGTTTCTTCGGAAACTTAGTTGTATATGCCGGCGTGAGCAATGAAATTACTGCTTCTCCGACTTCTCTTAATTTAGGAT
>CAZBUF010000491.1:0-5748 GCA_964495025.1 uncultured Bacteroidales bacterium
GATCCCCTTATTTGTGCTGAGCCAGAGATTATTTTCGTTATCTGTCAGTATTCCGTTTATTGTACTATTTGGAAGTATCTCTGATTGCAGGATTTTTGTAATTCCCCCGGATTCCCTGTCATAGTAATTTAATCCGTTTGAGGTACCTATCCACATGTTTTTCAGGCTGTCCTCAGCAAAAGAATAGACCCAATTATCGCTCAGGCTTCCCGGAGCATCACTTTGCGTAATATTTTGAAATACATTGTTATTAACATCAAATATGCTCAGTCCCGCGTAAGTGCCTATCCATAAATTATTGTAACTATCCTCAAATAATTTTATACACCAGTTATTTACTATGGAATTTCCTCCTGCTGCCTGGTAATGAATAAAATCATCTGATCCGGCATTGTATTTGTTTAATCCTCCTCCGTTGGTTGCTATCCAGATGTTTTCGTTTTTATCTATTAATATCTCTCTTACATCGTCATTACTCAGACTGGCAGGATTCGCGGGAACATGTTTGTATTTTTTGGTCTTTCCTGTTTTATTATTAATTATATTTATACCAAGTAAATAACCTCCAATCCATATTTTCCCGTTCTTATCCTCGGTAATGGTAAGTATTGAATTTCCGCTTATAGAATTCGGGTCATCCGCATCATGAATGTAATGTTCAAACCGGCCTGTAGCTGTATTATAGTAATCAAGTCCGCCGCCATCAGTCCCAATCCACAGATTACCTTTTTTATCTTCATATATTGCCCCTACTGCGTTATATATTAATGAGTTTGGGTTCCCTGCCTCGTTCTTTATATGAATGAATTGCTTTTTTTTATCCGGCTGCGCATATGAAACACCTCCCTGGTATGTACCCATCCATAAAATGCCCTGCTTATCCTCGTAAATTGAGCGTATGGAATTATTACTGATACTGCTGCTATTGTATTCATTATATTTGAAAACTGAAAAAGTATTGGTATTACTGTTGTATAGATTTAATCCCCCGCCGTCAGTACCTATCCATATCCTTTCTTTGCGGTCAATAAATAACTCGATAATATTATCTGAACTTATACTATTATTATTCTTTTGCTTCCTTATTACATTAATATCAGACAAATCTGACTTGATAGTGTAAATACCATTGTCAGTGCCTATCCAGATATCACCATTTGTATTTTCAATCATGCAGAATATTTTATCTGTAATTTGAATTTTCCCCCTTGAACAGGGGCTTGATATTAACATATTTTGTGTAAGGTCGTAAGCGAACAGGCCAAATGTTATAGAACCTATCCATATCCTGTTATTTCTATCCTTAAGATAGGTCCTTATACCTTCTTTTCTTAATGTATTATAATCTTCAATGTTATTTAAATAATTAACAAGCGATTTCTTTAAGGTATCGTATATAAGGATTTCCAAAGAAGTTACCACTATAATATTTCCGTCAGTATCTTCAATAATATCCCTCACATATCTTTGATCGGATGAATAAGCGTTTTCAATAGGTATATGATCAAATGCCATCATATTCCTGTTGTAGATATCCATACCATTGTCAGTGCCTATCCAGAGGTTCCCTTTCGAATCTTCTGCTACCTGAAATACAGCATTACTTATTAAGCTTGTGCTGTCATTTGATATATTATTAAATATCTTAATCTCATATCCGTCATACATACTTAAACCGTCATCAGTACCAAACCACATAAATCCCCTGCTGTCCTGAAACACACAATGCACGGTATTGTTGGATAATCCGGTTTCCGTGGTAATACGGGTAAAGTCCGGATTTGACACTTCTGAGTAGCCCGTACCTGCTAATGCAGCTATAAAAACTGTTAAAATGAATCTTATTATCATTTTAAGGTTTAACATTTGATACCATTCTTATTAAAGTTATTAATTTTTAGAAATTATTATTCACGATCAGAATACTAAAATTATTACATGTGTTGTAGCCTTGAACCTTTTGATGCTGGTTTGTATTCCATCCGGCTGTAAAATATAGTGATTTTAAGTTAATTTTTCGTGTTTAAAATTTTTTAATGATGTTGCGAATTTTTAAAATATATTTGACATTCAAGAAAACCCTGATAATGCCAAAAAAGAGAAAGAAGCCCAAACATCAGATACTGAAAAAGAAAATACGGTTATATATATTATATGGAGTTATAAGCATTATAACTTTATTATTCATTTTATTTTCATGTGTTTATATCGGCATATTCGGGCATCTTCCCGGGAAACATGAATTGGAGAACATCCAGAACAACCTTGCATCGGAAGTTTATTCGGCAGACGATGTTCTTCTCGGGAAATATTATATTCAGAATAGGACAAATGCTGATTACGACGATATTCCTGAGTATTTTATTAAGGGCCTTATAGCAACTGAGGATGTAAGATTTTACAGGCATAATGGAATAGATAAAAGGAGTCTTTTACGTGTGTTTTTTAAGACATTGCTTCTTCAGAAAGAAAATTCCGGTGGCGGAAGCACAATAACCCAACAGCTGGCCAAGAATTTATACCACCGAAGGAATTATTCACTGCTTACAATGCCGGTCAATAAATTTAGGGAAATGATTATTGCTGTGCGGCTGGAAAAGGTATATTCAAAGAAGGATATTCTGGAACTGTATCTGAATACAGTCTCTTTCGGGGAAAATACATTTGGTATTGAAACTGCATCAAGAAGGTTTTTTAATAAGCATCCCGGCGAGTTAAGAATTGAAGAAGCAGCCCTTTTAACGGGCATGTTAAAAGGTACTAATATTTATAATCCCAGGGATAAGACGGAAAGCGCAATTGAAAGGAGAAATGTTGTGCTGAGCCAGATGGTTAAATATAATTATCTTGACGGCGATGAAGCTGATTCGATCAAAAAACTGCCTTTAAGGCTTAATTACACAAAAATTACCCATAATGAAGGCATTGCTCCATATTTCAGGGAGATTCTGAGGCTTGAGTTAGTAGAATGGTGCAGGAAAAATGTTAAGAGTGACGGCTCAAAATATAATCTTTATACTGATGGATTAAAAATTCATACAACTATTAATTCAGATTTACAGAAATATGCCGAGCAGGCTGTAAAGGATCATCTCACACATGTTCAGGATGTATTTGACTGGCAATGGAAATATCAGGAACCATGGGGTACCGATAAGGCCATAATTGCAAGGGCAATAGAAAAAACGGCAAGATATAAGAAATTGATAAATAAGGGATTATCTTACCAGGAAATAATGAAAGTCTTCAATACACCGGTTAAGATGGAGGTATTTAGCTGGAAAGGGGTTGTTGAGAGAAGGATGACGCCATTGGATTCGGTTAAACATTACCTGAAATTTCTTCATGCCGGATTTCTTGCAATGGAAGCTAAAACAGGATTCATTCGTGCCTGGGTGGGCGGTATTAATCATAAATATTTTCAGTATGATCATGTAAGGTCAAAAAGACAGCCGGGCTCAACATTCAAACCTGTGGTCTATGCTGCCGCACTTGAGAAAGGGCGTGATCCCTGTAAATATATACCAAACGACTCAACGGTATATGAGAATTACAGCAACTGGACGCCAAGAAATTCAGATCGTGAATACGGGGGTTATTACTCAATGAATGGCGGGTTGACACATTCGGTAAATACGGTAAGTGTAAATTTATTAATGGAAACCGGGATCACCAATGTTAAGAAGCTGGCCAGGGCAATGGGTATATCAGACGACTTGCCTGAAGTTCCTTCATTAGCTCTTGGTACAGGGGAGTTATCTCTTTTTGATCTGGTAAAAGCCTATAGTGTATTTGTAAATAAAGGCATCCTCGTAAAACCTGTTTACCTGAAAAGGATTGAGGATAAAAATGGGAATGTTCTTTATGAGGCACATGCGGAAATTTTAAGAAGTGATATCATCTCTCCTGAGACTGCTGAGAAAATGATATATATGCTGAGAAATGTTGTTGACCATGGCACTGCCTCAAGGTTAAGGACAGACTATGGGTTAAATAATGAGCTTGCAGGAAAGACAGGAACAACGCAGTTGCAGACTGACGGGTGGTTTATCGGGTTTTCTCCTGACCTGGTTGCAGGTGTTTGGGTAGGAGGCGATAATCCTGTCATCCGTTTCCGGTCGCTGGGATACGGGCAGGGTGCATATACTGCCATGCCTGTATGGGGACGTTTTATGAGGAAAATATATAAAGACCCTTTATATAGCCTGTCAAAAAATGCTGTTTTCAATATTTCCCGGGATGTGATATTGCAGATGGATTGTCCTGACTTCAGGGATGAGGAATATGATTCAATATGGGAATATTTGAAGGAGCGTGATGAGACGGTCATCGATTTGATTAAGCGTATGTTCAGGAAAAAGAAAAAGAAGAAAAATATAGAAAATACTGAGTAATTATGAATAATATCGTCATACATACAGAAGGCCTCGAATTGAGATATTGGCCTGCAGGCTCGGCCTTCTGCATTTTCTTTGGCCCTACGCCGATGAGTACCAATGAGATGCCACGTGCTTACAGCCATGTAAATGTATTCGGAAAGGTTGAAGGTGATGCAACACGGTTAAGAAAAGTAACTAATGGTGTACTTGTAAAAGTAACAAAACAGTGATAATCATAAATTTATTGCTCCAGCTTTGTTTTGCCTAATGTGGCCAGAATTCCGCCGTCAACATATATAATAACTCCTGTAACAAAATCTGATGCTTCTGATGCAAGGTAAATTGCCGTTCCCTGCAGTTCATGAGGTTCGCCCCAGCGGTTTGCAGGTGTCCGTGTCATAATAAGTTCATTGAACGGATGGCCTCCTTCCCTGATAGGAGCGGTTTGCGCTGTGGCAAAGTATCCGGGGCCTATACCATTTACCTGGATATTATACCTTGCCCATTCGGTAGCCATGTTCTTGGTAAGCATTTTAAGGCCGCCTTTGGCAGCTGCATATGCTCCTACACTGTGCCTTCCAACCTCGCTCATCATTGAACACATATTGATTATTTTTCCTCCTTTTTTGTGATTGATCATACTTTTTACAACTCTCCTGGACATAATAAACGGACCGGTTACATCAATCTTAAGGACTTCCTCAAAGTCCTTCACTTCCATATCCAAAAGGGGTGTTCTTTTGATTATTCCTGCATTGTTGATTAATATGTCGATTATTCCAACTTCTTTTTCGATCATGCCTATATGCCTGTCAACAGCTTTTTCATCCGTAACATCAAATAAGTAGGCTGCTATATCAATACCCTGCCTTTTATACTCCTTTTTGGCATTTTCAAGCTTTTCAGCCGATATATCATTTATCACAATAGTGGAACCGGCCCTGGCCAGTCCAACAGCAATTGCCATTCCCAGTCCATGTGTGCCCCCGGTTACCAGGGCAATTTTACCTTTTAAATCAAATAGTGTTAATGACATAATATTCTATTGTTTTCGTTTTTCGCTGTTCGTTATTCGCTTATAGTCGTTTTGAGGATGAACGACGAAGCAATCTGTTCCTTATTACGAGATTGCTTCTCCCGCCGAAGCGGGCTCGCAATGACGAATTTATTGCTTTCAGCAATTCAGCCATTCAGCAATTCAGCCATTCAGCCATTCAGCCATTCAGCCATTCAGCCATTCAGCCATTCAGCCATTTAGCCATTCAGCCATTTAACCATTCAGCCATTAAACCATTCAGCAATTCAGCCATTCAGCCATTCAGCCATTCAGCCATTCAGCCATTTAACCATTCAGCCATTCAGCAATTCA
>CAZBUF010000492.1:0-3123 GCA_964495025.1 uncultured Bacteroidales bacterium
TTTTTTATTTCATTAAATTTCAATGTTCTCAAAGCATGCCCGCGCCCCATAACTCTCCCAGCAACATGTGCATTTGAATCACTTGATAATTTCATAACAGAATATCCCCCTGAATTGCAGGAACCTTGTCTAAGAGTGCAAGCATTAGCAGAAGCCACAAACCCAATTGACAAAACAATTAATGTAAATAAAAAAATCAAACCAGTGCCTCTTTTACTAACCATTATTAAATTAACAAATCAGGTTTTATAAACTTTTTTAAGATAGAAAAAATATTATTATTCCTTAACAGCCTTTCCAGTATAAACATTACCATCAGAATCAATTAATCTATATGTATAAATGTAGCCTTCCCTTTTTTGTAGCCTTCCCTTTTTTCTGATAATAAATATAATTTATGATATAAGGTGTCATTAATAAGTGTATCCCCTTTGATCCCATAAAGTATCTCACTTTTATAACTCCCATCAGAATTAAAAGTATTTATATTCCATATGGCATTTGAGTCGGGAAAACAAGCCTGTCCAAAAGTTGGAACTGCATAAAAAGTCAAAAGAAATAAAACATATTTTTTCATGATTGTAATTTTTTATTGTGTGAAATATACCGGGGCCGGCAAGGCAATTGAAGCCGGCGCAAATATTCGTGATGTCCAGGCACATCTAAGACATATAAATATCAACACAACAGAGATTTATTTAAGGGCCTTCAGGAGTTCAACCAGTAAGGAGTTTATTAAGAATTTTCCGGAAATATAATTTCTTTATTTCTCCATATTCTGAAATTTTTTTTCAGAATTCATTATAATAGAATCTATTTTATGTATAGAAAGTATAATATAAGATGTATTGCTATCTATTTTATTCAACAATGAATCTGTATCTCTTATTGCAGTGTTTAATTGTCTTTCAATTCTTAATATTTGTTGTTTCTCTTTTAATAATTTATTTGTTTTTTTAGAATGTGCAATACCATATATGCCCAAAAAAACTCCAATTAATGCTATAATTGTTGCTATAACTGCTAAAATAATAGATGTAATGTTAGCTTTATAATTTCTAAGATTTTCAATTTTAATTTTTAATACATTAATATCCTTAATTGCATTTATGATATTAAAATCATCAAATGATTCTGGTTTAATATTTAATAGCGTATTACAATATATTGATTCTCCGATTGCATTTGTACATTTTTTAAGAATTGAATAAAAGCTTTTTATGACTTGATATTTTGCAAAAGGTTTGCCTTCATGCTTTTCCTCATTATCTAAAACTAAATTACGTATCTCTATTAGACAGTTGATGAATTTTTTTTCATATCTATTGAGATAAAATGTAATTGCAGGATTATTTCTATCATTTATATCTATAGGTTCTTCAGAAAAATAAACTCTTAATAAAGAGTCTTCCAATGGTTCATGATATTTATGTTTGTGGTATAATTCCTTAACTTGATGATAAATGCATGTTGGTAATTCTTCTTTAAGATATTTGTTGTTATTAGAGTCATCAAATTGCCTTCTATACATAAAAAATCCATAATCATTACATTCTATAAACTCTAATAATTCTTGTTGCTTATTTATTTTGATTATAAGATTTTTATTATCTTGTATTTCTACTGATGAATTTAAACTTTCTGATTTATCATCTGAAATATTCGCACTAACACTATTTGTGATAGGTACAAAGTCTTTTCTTATTACAGTTGGAATCCAAAAAACGTAATAAACAGATCTCAAAATTTTAGTATCTTAGAATGTAATGGCAGAATAAGCCTAATAAACTTTCAATTAACGAAGGCCCCTTGTAAATATTTCTGTAAATTTCCTTAAATGAATTAGTAACATTCCATGTATCTTCTCTTTTATTGTTAATACCTTTTCTTATATAACCAACTAATTCAAATTTTTCAATAAATTCTTCACCTATACTCTCTTTTAGTTCTGTTAAATTGCCATGACCTTTTTCATACATATATTTAAATGCTTTTTCTCTTGTCATAATTTCTGGTGTAGCTTTGTTTTTCATAATTTCCAATAAATTAAAAGGTTGACAAAATTAATCTATTTTTATATAAATGCAACTTATAAAAGCATAAATTTAAAAGACTCCATAAAAAAGCTAATAAAAAAAGAGCTTCCCATTTGTTAGTAGCTCTTTTATAACTTATTATTACTTATATAAAGTATGTATACACAAACCTGAAAAGTTATTACATATAATGATACGTAAATTTATCAGATTTGTTCTGAGAAGTAGCACCAGTATCATACAATGATACATATATATCATAAAATTATATAAGTCAATCAAATATAGTATAATTAATTGAAAAATTCAAATATTTTCTTATAAACAGTTGAATATTACGGATAAACGGTTAAAATAAATTGATAAAAAAAACAATATTAACGAATATTAGTTGATAATTCAATGGATACAATAAATATTAATAACATTTTCGTGTAAATCGTCAAAGTGCCGTGGTCTAAAATTTATGTATTTCCTTAAGTGGTATTTCTTTTAGTTCCATTAATTAAAATTAAACAATTTCCTTATTATCTTCCTGTGATATTTTATTTTATGGAAAGAGAATTATATATCTTTATTAACTTTTAAAAAGGAAATGCTGCACTAATATGAAAATAAAATTATTAATTCTGTCAGCTCTGATATCTACTGCAAATATCTGGTGTCAGGGATACATGTCTATTTATGGGGATGATTCTACAAGTTGGTATCAAGCCAGGGAGGCGATAGACAGAATTGACCAAATAGTAATTAAAGCACTTAATGATACAATAATTGAAGCCAAAAACTATGTAAAAGTATCTATAGATGGAATTGTTGAAGAATCAGACTTCTTTTTAAGAGAAGATACAATGCCTAGTAAATTATGGATTCTTGATCTGGAAAACGAATATGAATATTTGTTAATGGATTTATCCTTAAATAAAGGTGATACTTTTAAAATCTCT
This sequence comes from uncultured Bacteroidales bacterium, assembly GCA_964495025.1. Taxonomy (GTDB): domain Bacteria; phylum Bacteroidota; class Bacteroidia; order Bacteroidales; family UBA10428. The sequence continues at coordinate 2,984 of CAZBUF010000492.1, forward strand.
ACCTATTTCAGTTATCAGGATTCTGTAGCAATTGTTGATTCAGTTTTTATCTCTGAAGGAAGAAAGCATATTCTACTTGATTACAATCTTCAAATTGGTTCAAATACTGATACACTTAGATTTATTGAAGGCATAGGTCC
>CAZBUF010000493.1:0-2555 GCA_964495025.1 uncultured Bacteroidales bacterium
CAGCCATTTGAAAATCTGCGGTTTTCTGAGATCCGTTAACCGGCATCTTTTCAGCCGGTATCTTTGCTGAATGTTCAGCATCTCCGGTTAAACCGGTTTTTGATGTTACACCGCTTTCAATAGTTTCATTTTCTGCAGTTAACGGAACAGGCTCATTATATTCCCGTTTTACTGTTGGTTCTACCGTTTCAACATTATCCTGTTTCCCCTGTGCTTCTGCCGTTTCAGCATTATCATGTTTCCCTTGTGCTTCTGCCGTTACAACATTATCATGTTTCCCTTGCGCTTCGGCCGTTTCAGCATTTTGCCCCGAAGGCTCCCTGTTTAACAAATAATAGCCCAGTCCTAAAGAAACAAGTAACGCGATCCCCGCAGCAACCTTGCATACCAGCAATACCAGCTTTCTTTTCCTGCCATGGCCAAGCTGTTCGGAAATATTCTTCCAGGCATCAGGATCAGGGTTCTCTTCATAACCCTCCAGCCTGTTTCTGAAATAATTGTCAATATTTTCACTTATGTCTGTCATATATTCAGCTAGTTTGAATAGATATCTTATAATATTTTTTAATTTTCTTTTGCAGGATCACCCTTGCTCTTGATAAATTCGATTTTGATGTCCCCTCAGAAATATTTAACATTTCACTTATTTCTTTATGTGAATATCCTTCAATAGCATACAGGTTAAATACTACCCTGTATTTTGGCGACAGCTCCTGCACAATCTTTAATAATTCTTTAACTGCAATATCAGATGATATATCACTGCTTACTTTTCTGTCTACTTCCCTGATGTTATCATTTATATCAATAACCTGATATTTTGATCTGAACTTTTCGAGAGCAGTATTTATCATAATCTTTCTTATCCAGCCTTCAAAAGAACCTTTAAACTGAAATTGATGAACTTTTTCATATACTTTTAAAAAACTATCCTGCAAAATATCCTGTGCATCATCATAGTTGCCTGCATATCTAAGGCATATCCCAAACATGCTGTTATTAAACATCCCGAATAATTCTTTCTGAGCAATGGGATCACGCTTCTGGCAGCCTTTTATTATATTATATAACTTATCAACCAACTTAAGTGAGAAAGTTTTTTAAAATTAGAATACTAAAATTATTAAATTAAAATGTTAATCTAATAACAGGTGCCGATAAACAGATGTATCGTTATAATAATTGGTTGCGTCAGTATCCGGAAAATATTTGACACAATAAACGCAACCATCAAAGGGTTTACTCCATCAGTAAAGCGTAAATAATAATAGAAATTCAAAATTAATACCAAAATGAAATCAATTTATAAAATATTACTGCCCCTCACTGTTCTGTTATTTGCATATGCTTGTGAAGTAAAAGATGACAGTTCAGATGATTCCGGTATAAAAATGACCAAAAATACTGAAGATCTGATAAAATCGGACAATGAATTTGGTATCGGTTTATTCAGGGAGTTACTGGCATGCCAGGATAATGACAGTAACATCATTTTTTCACCTTTTAGTGTTTCTATGGCACTGGCAATGACATATAACGGCGCTGACGGCACTACCAAGGAAGCAATGGAAGCAACCATGAAAAAAGAAGGTTTGACAATAGAGGAGATTAATGATATATATAAAAACCTTATGAACGGACTCAAATCAGTTGACCCGAAAGTTGTACTGGAAATTGCCAATTCAATATGGTACAGGGATGACTTCTCCGTAGAACAGGATTTTATTAACACGAACATGAATTATTATGACGCCGGGGTTACATCTCTGGATTTCACCAGTCCCACTGCAAAAGATATAATAAACGACTGGGTTGCATTAAAAACTCATGATAAGATCGATGAGATCATTAAAATAATATCTCCCCAGGCGGTGATGTACCTTATTAACGCCATATATTTTAACGGTATATGGAAATACGAATTTGATGAAGAGGAAACAAGAGACAACGATTTCTACCTTTCCGGCGGAAGTATCATTCAGGTTCCCACGATGCTCATTGAGGGAAATTTCAACTACCAGGAAAACAATATCTTCTCTTCTGTTGAACTCCAGTATGGCGCAGGTGATTACAGCATGCTTATATTACTACCCAACGAAGGCAAATCTACAAGTGATATTGTTGATAATCTGACATCTGAGAACTGGGAAATCTGGCTTGAAAATTATACAGAACAGGAAAAAATAATAAGGCTTCCCAAATTCAAATTTGAATTTGAAGATTCCCTTAATACTCCATTAAAAAATATGGGAATGGATATCGCTTTTTCACCATCGGAGGCAGACTTCTCAAAGATCATTCCGGATGTCGGCCTGTTCATTTCCATGGTCAAGCAGAAAGCTTTTATTGATGTAAATGAGCAAGGGACCGAGGCTGCCGCTGTTACCGTTGTTGAGATATCATTTACCTCTGAACCGGTGGGTAAATATTTCACTGTAAACAAGCCATTCCTTTTTGTAATAAAAGAAAAGAAAACCAAAGCCATACTATTTATAGGCAGGGTAATGAAGCCGCTGTACGCTGATTAAGAGGGGTTTATTATAATAAAAAACAAA
>CAZBUF010000494.1:0-4493 GCA_964495025.1 uncultured Bacteroidales bacterium
CCGTACTTCATTATTGCTGTTTTATTTTCATTATAATTATGACAACATGTTCATCCGCAATGAAGAACATGAGTAACATATGTATGCAAGATACTAAAAAGCTCAGATATAATATCCGGCAATAATTTGCAATTTAATTCAGCCTGAATAAATTATAAGGACTATTGAAATATAATTAATACGATACATATTATACAGCAGGAAATAAAAGAGTATATATTTTTCATTCGAAACAAATAGGGTTTAAAACAAATTTAAGAAAATGATCCTGAACAGGAAAATGATAATTGCGGCCGGAATAAAATCTACACTAATATTGAAAAGATGAACTTATGAAATTATTTAATGTTTATAAGTTAAATAAGCTTAAATTTTTGTTTATTTTGTATACTATTATCTTCTTATGGTATAAAATATTGAATATTGACACCTGATTGAAAGTAAGATAATTTTATCTAATTTTAGATTAAATATTTGGGCAATGAATAAATTTTTCACTTATGTACGTAAGCATATTAAACTTATCACTGTAAGTTTTCTGTTTATTATAAGTTCTTTAATTATAGTCTATTTGTTTCCAAGGCAGGGTAAATTCAGGTATGAATTTCAAAAAATGGGGATATGGCAGCACAAGGACCTGAAAGCCCCGTTTGACTTTCCTGTTTACAAATTAGAATCCATACTTGCAGAAGAAAAAGATTCTGTTCTTAGATTTTTTAAGCCATACTTTACTTTTGATGCTTATATAATATCTGCGCAGCTGGAAAAATTTAAAGATACGTTTGTAAAGAAATGGACTGAGTATACACTGAAAGAATTTAAGATCGGGAGTGAAAAAGAATATCTGAATGATGACAGGTATGCAAATCTCAGGAAATTGGGAGAAAATTACCTTGATTATATTTCCGGCCGGCTGGAGAAAATTTATTTAAAAGGTATTATTGAGACCAGTGACATGGAAACGGAATATGATAATGAAATATCATCGGTATTAATAGTCAAAGGTAATATAGCTGAAGAATCGGAGATTGCTGATCTTTATACTCCCAGATCGGCTTATGAGAATTTAAGGGCTGATCTTAATGATTATCTGGCAGGAAACAATACATACTATATCAGGAGATACAAGACTTTTTTCAGGCAGTTCGATCTTAACTCATTTATAGAAGTGAATGTTATTTATAATGAAAACCGGTCAAAACAAATGCAGAATGATCTGGTTAACAAGATATCTCTCACATATGGCATGATTCAAAGAGGCCAGCTGATAATTTCAAATGGTGAAATTGTTACAAATGAAAAATTCAGGATATTGGAATCCTTGAAAATAGAGTATGAGCAGCAACTGGGTTTTATGGCGAACCACCTGATAAAACTTGGAAAATTTATTCTTGTATTTGTTTCAATGCTGATAATATTCCTGTTTCTGTATAATTTCAGGAAAGAGGTTTTAAGTGATAGCGTAAGGACAGGATTCATATTGCTGTTATTCATTATAATAGTATTTATAGCGAGTTTGACAGTAAGGCTTGAGAAGGTGAATTTATATATTGTTCCCTTTGCTATTCTGCCAATTATTCTCAGGACCTTTTATGATGAACGGCTGGCCTTATTCATTCATGTTATGGCAGTATTGCTGATCGGATTTTTTGCACCCAATAGTTTTGAGTTTGTTTTTTTAAACTCTCTGGCCGGAATGGTTGCAATATTTAGTTTAACAAATGTTTACAGGAGATCAAAACTTGTTGTATCGGCAATGCTCGTTTTTTTAACCTATTGTTTACTTTACCTGGGCATGACTATTGTGCAGGAAGGCAATATATCAAATATAAGAACCGAGGAATGGCCTACTTTTGTTTTATTTGGCGTAAACGGAATGCTTATCCTTATTGCCTATCCTTTAATTTATATTTTTGAAAAAACTTTTGGATTTCTTTCAGATGCTACATTGTTTGAATTATGTGACACAAATCAACCATTATTAAGGAAATTAGCTGAATCTGCTCCGGCAACCTTTCAGCATTCCCTGCAGGTTGCCAATTTATCGGAGGACGCGATCCATAAGATCGGGGGCAATCCGCTGTTAGTAAGAACCGGTGCTTTATACCATGATATAGGAAAGATGGATAACCCGATATACTATATTGAGAATCAAACATCAGATGTTAATCCCCATGATAATCTTGAGTTCGAGGAGAGTGCCAATTTAATAATCAGTCATGTGGAGAAGGGAATAGAGATAGCAAGAAAACATATTTTACCACAGGCAATTGTTGAATTTATCAGAACGCACCATGGGACCACAACTGTTCAGTATTTTTACCGTTCATTTGTAAAAAAATATCCTGAGGAAGATGTTGATGTTAAAAGGTTTTCATATCCGGGCCCCAGGCCTTTTTCAAAAGAGACCGCGGTATTAATGATGGCTGATGCCGTTGAGGCAGCTTCCAGAAGTATTAAATCTTTTAACGAAAAAACTCTGGATAAGCTGGTGGATAATATAATAGATACTCAGCAGGCCAATGAGCAGTTCAATAATGCTAACATCACATTCAAGGATATTTCTACTATAAAGGAAGCATTTAAAAGAAAGCTGGCTAATATTTACCATGCAAGGATAGCATATCCTAAATAGGGAACAGATGTCATTACAGACTTAGTGGTCTCTGAGATCGATTATCTCTGCCTTTTTATGTTTTGACACATCAAATGTAAATACAGAGTCATCAGGTTCATCATCCGTGACATAATTGTTGATAAATATATTATAATCGGTGCCGTCCTTGCCCTTTATTATCATAGCGTTTATAATGTCTTTCTCTGTGTCAGTAAATATCCTGAAACTTGACCAGGGCTGATCCAGATTTTCAGGATACAAATATATCTCATTCATTTTTATGCCGTTGATCAATGTTTCTCCAACGTACCTGTATTTGAAATCACGGTTATAAAGGTAAAAGATTTTTGCAGGATTACTTATAAAATTATCATCAGCACTGTCAGGTTGTGTTATAACAACCTCTTCAATATCTTCAGTATATGTCCACACGGTTTTACCGTCAAAATACACTGTTGAACCCAAGGATTCGATCTTATATTTGTCATCTTTTAAGATAATACGGCCTTTGCTTGCTGTTTGTATATTTTCCTTTCTGTCGTCTATTATTAATTCAAAGTCAGCTTTAATTGATCTGAACGATTTGGTTTTTTCAGCAACTCTGTCAAGTATCTTTTGGGCGGCCGGATCCTGCTGGCAAAGAGCATAATTTGCAGTCAGTAAAAAAATTAGAAAAATGCTGTACTTATGCATAGTTAAAATTGTTAATTATTTTCCAGGGAATTCAAATAATGCTCAAGGGAATATTGATCAGAAAAAAGTACCTGCCTTGCCTTGCTGCCTTCAAACGGGCCAACGATCCCTGCTGCTTCAAGCTGGTCAATTATTCTGCCTGCACGGTTATATCCTATAGAGAATTTTCTCTGTATCAGTGAGGTTGAGCCCTGTTGATGGATGACCACAGTTCGCGCAGCCTCATCAAATAAACTATCACGTTTTGATAGATCTACTTCAGCAATTACACCGGCATTTTCTTCATTATATTCCGGTAAATGCATTGCTGTCGGATATCCTTTTTGCGCACTGATATATTCTGTTATTTTTTCAATCTCGGGGATATCAATAAAGGCGCATTGCAGTCTTATAATATTACTGCCCTGGGCAAACAGCATATCACCTTTTCCGACAAGCTGATTTGCTCCGGGGCAATCAAGAATAGTCCTTGAGTCAATCATGGAGGTTACCCTGAAAGCCATCCTGGCAGGGAAATTCGCCTTGATTATACCCGTAATGATATTTGTAGTAGGCCTTTGTGTAGCTATTACAAGATGAATTCCCACTGCCCTGGCAAGCTGGGCAAGCCTTGCAAGTGGAGTTTCAACTTCCTTGCCTGAAACCATTATCATGTCAGCGAATTCATCAATTATCACCACCAGGTATGGCATATATCTGTGGCCTTTTTCCGGATTAAGCTGACGCTTGATAAATTTATGGTTGTATTCCTTAATATTCCTTACCTGGGCTTTTTTCAGCAGATCATATCTTTGATCCATTTCAATTGTAAGGGAATTCAACGTGTAAATTACCTTTTGCGTATCGTTTATTATTGCTTCATCACTATCAGGAAGTTTTGCAAGGTAATGCTTTTCTATTTTTGAGTATAAAGTGAGTTCCACTTTTTTCGGGTCTATAAGGACAAGTTTCAACTGTGAAGGATGTTTTTTAAATAACAAAGAAGCGATAACAGCATTTAAACCTACCGATTTCCCTTGCCCGGTTGCACCTGCTACTAATAAATGAGGCATTTTGGCCAGGTCAAAAACATATGTTTCATTTGATATTGTTTTGCCGAGCGCAATTGCCAAATCATAAGTAGATTCCTGAAATTTCTTCGAACTTAATATTGAACGAATGGATACTATCTCCGGATTCTGGT
>CAZBUF010000495.1:0-5503 GCA_964495025.1 uncultured Bacteroidales bacterium
TTTATATTTACACTTAATCTGGTCATATGTATTTGACAGTTTTTCACTTTAAACTTAGAATATAATTTGCAAAATTAAAAGTATTTTCAACAACCGGAGATGATAGCCAAAGATTTAATATCAGATATTGTGCCTGCATTAAAAACCTCTGACAGCGGGCAAAAGGCTTTGTACTGGATGGATATCTTCCGTATTTCACATCTGCCGATAGTAAATAATAAAGATTTTCTGGGATTGATATCTGATAAGGATATATATGACCTTAATATGGCGGATGAACCTATAGGCAACCATAGCCTGTCACTCTTCAGCCCTTATGTTACGCTGGATCAGCATATCTTTGAAGTTATTGAGCTGGCATCAAGTTCAAGTTTATCCGTTGTGCCTGTGCTGGATCATAAAAATCATTACCAGGGGCTTATTACAATGAACGACCTGATGCATTTTTTCGGAGATTTATCAGCGTTAAAGCAGCCCGGTGGAATAATAGTACTGGAAATAAATGTTAATGATTATTCTTTGTCGGAGATCGCACAAATAGTTGAAAGCAATGATGCAAAAATATTAAGCTTGTATGTTAACTCCCGCGCAAATTCCATGAAGATGGAGGTTAATATTAAAATAAACAGGAAAGAACTTACTTCAATTATGCAGACTTTTAACAGGTACAACTATACCATCAAAGCTTCCTTCATGGATGAGGATGATCTTGACAGCCTGTATGAGAACAGGTACGAACAATTTATGAAATATCTCAGTATTTAATAACGGGTTCTTCTACAAATAATTCTCTTCATGAAAATCACAATATACGGCAAAACGTTTAATCCCGGATTTAATCCGTATATAAAAGAACTATTCGATAAACTTGAGCAGAATGATGTTGAAATAGTTGTTTTTCGATCATTCTTTGATTTTATCAGGAAGGAAGTGGGAATTGATGCAAAGGCAGCAGATATATTTGAGAATCACGATGATATTAAGGAAGATGTGGATTTTATGATTAGCATCGGCGGAGACGGCACATTCCTGGAAACTATACCTTTTGTCAGAAATTATGATATTCCGGTAATAGGGTTAAATTCAGGACGGCTCGGTTTCCTGGCAAATATTTCCAGTGGAGAAATATCATCTGCTCTTGATGCGATTTTTAAAAGCGACTATGAGATTGAATCCAGAGCCTTAATAAAGCTGGATGCTGATAAGGATGTTTTCGGAGACCTAAACTTTGCATTAAATGAGATAACGATCCAGAAAAAGAATTCATCTATGATCACAATTGATACATTCCTTGATGACGAATTTCTGAATACATACTGGACAGACGGATTGATAATCTCAACCCCCACAGGTTCAACAGCATATTCCTTAAGTGTAGGGGGGCCCATAGTGATTCCCGGCTCAAATAATTTTATCCTGGCCCCCATAGCATCTCACAATCTGACGGTAAGGCCGATAGTGATCCCTGATGATATAACAATAACACTTAAAGTGCATAGCAGAAACGAGAAGTTTTTCGTTACTGCAGATAACCGGACAAGTTTGATTGACAGTTCCGTAAATCTGAAATTATATAAGGCCGGTTTTAAGTTAAAAATGCTTAAGCTGCCGAACAATAATTTTTATTCTACGTTAAGAAATAAACTTATGTGGGGAGCGGATAAAAGAAATTAAAATTATATGCTTTTTTGTCTTAAGAATAAAATATTTTATATTTAGTAGTGATATTATTGCTTAATTACAGACATTTGTGGTTAAGTTCGTAAAAATTGAAATGAAAAAGACAGTATTTCTGATATTGATATTCATATATGCTTCCACTGCATGTTATTCGCAGCGGTGGAAATTAAGGAGGTATGAAGGAGTCCTGGGTATAGGTACGTCAAATGTCTTTTCAGATCTGGGAGGGACAGTGGATGCCAGTATGTTTGTTATTCAGGATATAAAGTTCAGGGATACAAGGCCTTCAATATACACTGCCCTAAGATATAAAATAAACCAGACCTTTTCAACCAAGTTTGCACTTATATACGGGTATGGGAAAACTGAGGATTTTGATGGATCCAGGAATGAGGGAAGGGGCTTCAGATCATCAACCCACATTATTGAAACATCGGCTCATTTGGAGTATTACTTTATAAAAGAGGAAAAAAAGTACAGAACTGCAGCAATGTTCAACAGGCGCGGAATGCTTAACAACTATTCCACGATAAATGCCTATATCTTCGGAGGGTTCGGCCTTACGAAATACTGGCCGAAGCTGGAAATAGAACCCAGAGCCTCAGATATTTACGATCTTAACAGTAAGTTTACTGTGTCACTGCCGGCAGGATTAGGATTAAAGTATGTTGTCAGCGATAAATGGATCGTAGGTTATGAAATTGGAGGCAGGCTGACATTCACTGATTTTCTTGACGGATTTAAACCTGCTGCATCTAAACATAATGATGTATACTGGTTATCAACATTTAATATTAATTACAGGATAAAAACCTCCCGGCGCGGCCTTCCTTTATTTCTTGACAGGCAGTCGTTAGGAAGAACAAGATGGTAAAATTTTCAGAAACTCAAAAAATGATCTTAACTTTTTTTATGATTTTTTGGGAAAAATTCTGATATTGCGCGCTAAAATCATTTTATTTTCGTTATTTTAAATTACTCATTATCATAATATCTGTTAGTTACTTTGTTAATGAAAAGACTTTTATTTATATATATTATTCTGATTTTTTTTGCAAAAGCTGAAGCTCAGAGAAATACCAATCTGGGTATTTTTGCGGGAACATCATATTATATGGGAGATATCAATCCGGGAAATCTTTTTTATTCACCCGGCTTAGCCATAGGAGGAATTTACAGATATAATATTAATAAAAGGTATGCATTAAGGATTAACGGATATTTTACATACCTTTCCGGCGACCCTGATGATTTCTCTGATAATATTCATGATATAATATCATCAAACAGTTTTAGCAGGCCTGTATTTGACTGGACCTGCCAGGTAGAGTTTAATTTTTTTCCTTACCTGCCTGCAGTAAAAAAGCTTGATTATACAACTTATATCAGCGGAGGCATAGGCTGTTTTACTATTTCAGGCAATCCTGTGACAATACCGTTTGGAGTAGGTGCAAAATTAAATGTTACCAGTAAATTAGGTGCCGGCTTTGAATGGAGCTTCCGTAAAACATTTAACGATTTGATCGATTACACCGAAAATCCCACAGGAATAAAGTCCTTAATACATAACAATGACTGGTATTCTTTTTTTGGCATTTTCATTACCTATAAGTTTTTTAATCTCAGTGTGGATTGTCCGGCCTATTCTGACTAAGTTTGATGATTAGATGAGCAAAAAAGAACAAATAAACCCTGATAAGTTACCCCGGCATATAGCAATTATTATGGATGGCAATGGCAGGTGGGCCAAGCAAAGGGGCAACAACAGAGCTTTCGGTCACAGGAATGGAGTGGCTGCAGTGAGAGATACTGTGGAAGGGGCAGCTGAACTGGGCATTAAGTACCTTACGCTGTATGCATTCTCAACGGAAAACTGGAACCGCCCCCGTACTGAAATAGATGCACTGATGTCTTTGCTGGTGACAACAATTAATAAAGAAACCAAAACTTTACAGGATAATAATGTACGGCTTCTGGCTATCGGCGATATCGGGAGCCTTCCAAAAAATGTGGGGAGATTTTTGAAAAAAGCTATTGATGAAACAAAGAACAATACGGGACTGTCGTTGATATTAGCCCTGAGTTACAGCTCCAGGTGGGAAATAATCAATGCAGTGAGACAAATAGTAATGAAAGTTGAAAAAGGAGAGATAAATAGTGGTGATGTTAATAGTACCCTGTTTGAGAAATATCTGAATACTGCTGAATTTCCTGAGCCGGAACTGCTGATCAGAACAAGTGGAGAGTATAGAATTAGTAATTTTTTGTTATGGCAGATAGCATATTCTGAATTATACTTTTCTGAAACACTCTGGCCCGATTTTAGAAGGGAACATCTTTATGAAGCCATACTGGATTACCAGAACAGAGAGAGAAGATTTGGTAAAATAAGCGAACAAATTTAAAAGTATAATAATGCTAACCGTTGAAAAGGGATGAAAGGGATATTTTATTTTATATGCCTGATATTTATTAACTTAAGTATATATACTCAGGATAAGGATTATTCTCAGCTAACTGCCGTGGATTATTCCAGGATTAAGGAATATGAGATTGGGGGAATTGATATTACAGGAGTAAAATACATTCAGCCACACGTACTGGTAAATATATCCGGATTAAAAGTCGGCCAGAAAATAAGCATACCGGGGGATGAGATAACCAATGCTATCGATAAATTCTGGAAACACGGCCTGTTTTCAGATGTGAAAATTCTGGTTAGCAAAATAGAAAACGGGAAAGTATACCTGGAAATATACCTCAAGGAACAACCAAGATTATCTGTTTTAAATATTAAGGGAGTAAATAAAACCGAGATCTCTGATCTGAAAGAGAAATTAAGTTTAAGGCCGGGCAGCCAGGTCACAGATAACATCATAAACAATGCCGGGTCAACAATAAAACAGCATTATATAGATAAGGGATTTCTTAATACTGATGTGGAGATTATTCAAAAACAGGATACAAATGCCATTAATAAGGTGATCCTGAATATTTACATCGAAAAGAACAAAAAAGTAAAAATTGATGATATAATTTTTGAGGGTAATGAGGTCTATTCAGATAAAAGGCTAAGAAGGGTCATGAAAAAAACAAAGAGAAAAGATCTTAACATATTTAAAGGCTCCAAGTTTATTAATGATGATTTTAAAGAGGATAAGAAAAGCCTGATTTCTTTTTATAATGAAAACGGTTACAGGGACGCCAAATTGCTGGAAGATAAAGTTACTGTGCTTTATGATAAGAGAATTGCCCTGGTAATTAGCCTGGAAGAAGGAAATAAATATTTTATTAAAAGTATCTCATGGGTAGGAAATACAAAATATCCTGCAGAGATTTTAAATAAGGTGCTGGGGATCAAAAAAGGGGACATTTACAACCAGACATTACTGGATGAACGCCTCAGGATCGATGAAGATGCGGTATCATCACTTTATCTTGATAACGGATACCTGTTTTTTTCAATAACACCCGTTGAGCTAAAGATTGAAAACGATTCAATTGATATTGAAATGAGGATGTATGAGGGGAAGCAGGCCACTATAAATAAAGTGATAATAAAAGGGAATACCAAAACCAATGAACATGTTGTGAGAAGAGAACTCAGAACAAGGCCGGGTGAACTTTTCAGTAAATCAGATATTATACGGTCAGTGCGGGAACTGGCTACACTCGGGCATTTCAATCCTGAGAATATCAGTCCCAATCCATTGCCAAATCAGGCTGATGGAACAGTGGATCTTGAATATCAGCTGGAAGAAAGGGCCAATGATCAGCTGGAACTGTCAGGAGGCTTCGGGGGACTCGGTTTTGTGGGGACCAT
>CAZBUF010000496.1:0-7871 GCA_964495025.1 uncultured Bacteroidales bacterium
TCATCGATATGATCGATAACATTTTCTGCCTTGAACGTTGTATTCAGATGATCGGCAAACTGGTTTATGAAATTATTTCTGAATCCGAGGTTTTCAGTAAGTTTTCTGAAGATAAAAGTTGACCATGGGGCGTTTGCATAGTAGCTGCCATTTGGCTCAAGTGTAAAAGCCAGGGTGTTTTCCGCGTAGTCCTGCGACCAGATACTGAACCCGAAATCGGTATCATATAAAATGCGGCGATATCCTCCATCTCCGTTCACGGGGCGCCAGAACTTCAGATTGTTGCCTGGCCAGTCCTTGTTATTACAATAAATTTGTGAGAACTGGTACTGGATGAAGTTGTCGATATCAATCTGCGTTTTTATATATTCATAGTTAGCCGGAACAGCAAGGCTGTTATTTGTCATAAAAGCTATCATTTCATCATAATGCTGCCCGTCGCCGAAAATAGGATCACCGTCATTTTCCAGTAACTCCACACTGTCAGAATCAATGTTATGGTTTGAGGCAACGTAATGTTCATTTATCTTCTCCCTGATGTTCTGAAATCCCCAGTATTCACCGTTCAGGAAAACTACAGCCGGCCTGTATGCCTGCATGTCGATATCAAGGTGATTAACAAGGCTGGTTATCATGCCGTCCCTGAACATAGTACTGTTCCAGTCGTTACCGGAATTTCGCAGTACTATCGCTTCAAATTTTGATATCGGTTTATCCGGGAATATCTTGTAATCGATACTGGCATCTCCGTATACTTTGCGTGCATAAATAGCTACTGATTTCTGATCATTTCCCCTGCTCCATCCGCCGAATATTTTTATGCCGGCGTCAACTGAAAATCCAAATGATCCGTCAGACTCATACATCTCAACATGAGCGGGCCTCTCCCAGTCTTCCCAGAAATTTGCCCCTTTATGAGGGAAATCAGATGTCCAGCCAGGACCATCAGCATACATACCATAATTATAATCCCATAAGTTATAAGGGTCACTATAAAGTGAAATAACAGGCATATCAAATGTCCTTTCAAAGAAATAGGTCCAGCTTACTATAGGGCCGGGCAGTTCACCTGATTTTATTATTCTTGCCCGTATTACAGTTGTAGAGGATATGGATATGGGAGTTGTGTATAAGTTTGAGCTTATGTCAGGATCAGTGCAATCCGTGGTATAATATACCGGATCTCCGGCATTAACCGGCGTTATTGAAAGACTGAACGCACTTGAGCAAAAGCCGCCCTCATGTGAGAAAGCCGGCTCACCTGCTGAGGATATATTATACCCCTGTGTTGTGTTTGATGCGCCTGGAGTAGGCTCTGCAAAGAAATACCAGTTATTTGTCCCGTCAGGCTTTCTGCCAAGTGATATGTCGGCAGGGATATTTCCTGTCAGCCTCTCATCAACAACCTGACCTGCAGGCGTTGACAACACTACAGTATCGCCTTCGGATTTTATTTTGAAGTTTGTATGTAATTGCGATTGCACAAAATCCAGTATCGGATGAACATAGTCTCCTCCGGCAAAAGCCTCATGGCTCGATAATGTAAAGAAAGGTATGGCGGTAAAGTCGGATGAAGTGGATGAGATATTATGTATCTGTATCGCCAGCACATTATTTCCTTCGTTCAGCAGGTTTTTTCCATCAGCAATATCAAACCTGTCAGGATTTCCTCCCTGGTAGATGTTTGCTTCATGGTCAGTTGTAGTAGAGTCACCGAAAGCGGGCGGGACTCCGGGTGTTCCTATGCCTGCCCTTGCTATCTCCACGCCGTTCAGATATGCAACAAACCCGTCATCATAATCCATATGAAGAATAGCGTCTTTTATCCCGGAAGTGTCAGCAAGAGTAAATACTTTCCTTATAAATACAGATAAGGTACGAGCCGGGACTATGGTAGCATCATCACCATCCTCATAACCGAAACCACTGAGTCCTGAGGCCCATGAGTCGTCATTAAATCCTACGGTTATCCAGTCAGCAGGCTGTTCTTCCTCGGGAATAATATATTTCCAGTCATCACCCCAGTCAATGATCGTTTTATAATGCATGTCAACTTCTGACTGCTCCTTTCCCGATGCAAATATTATCATATACTCTGCCGGCTGGATCGTTATGTCAGGGAAGGTCCACATTAAAGGGTCCGATTTATGATCTGACAAGCCATAACCGTTAAGGTTTACAGCCGTTGCCCCGTGGTTATATATCTCAATCCAGTCGCTATGTTCTCCATATGCATCAGTAATGTTTGTTGCATTGGATGCCATAACCTCGTTTATAAAAATATCCTGGGCTGAAACTTCGGTACTCTCACTTAATGCAAAAAGAACGAACAGGCATGTTATGAGATTAGGTAAATTTTTTAAAATGCCTGAACCGGCAATGTTATTTTTCATAATAAAAATTTAATATTGTAAAAAACCTGTGAATATAGAACATATACGTGTATTATTTAAATAATGTTGTCAAACTTTTAACCATTTTTCGGTTATTTAACATAATGTCAGTTAAATGAGATGCAAAGTTAAAATTCTTAACAGGTAATATATAATATGGTTAATATTTTACTCTCTGCTATTGACCCGGATTAAAAATATGTTCATAATACTATGATAATTAATTGAAGTATTTCCCCATAATGTTTTTATTTTTACATTATTATGTATGCCATTATTGATGTTGAGACCACAGGGGGAAGCCCGGCGAGGGAAAAAATCACCGAGATAGCCATATACCTTCATGACGGGCAGAAAATAACCGGTGAATTTATTACACTGATAAACCCTGAAAAGAATATCCCTTATAATATCACAGCATTAACAGGTATTACAAATGAGATGGTTGCCGATGCACCGAGGTTCTGTGAAGTTGCGCGTGATATTGTTGAACTTACTGAAAACAGGACCATCGTTGCCCATAATTCGAATTTCGACTACAGCTTTATCAGGCATGAATTCAGGAGTCTTGGTTTTAATTTTCAGAGAGAGCAGCTGTGTACTGTCAGGCTCAGCAGAAAACTGATACCGGGAATAAGGTCATACAGTCTGGGTAACTTATGCAGGGAGCTGGGCATTGAAATCAACGGGCGGCACCGTGCGGCAGGTGACGCACTGGCTACTGCAAAGTTGTTTGACATACTTATAAGCCTGAATAACAGCACAGGGCTGGACCTTTCAGAATATCACGGATTATCAAAAAAAGGACTGCATCCCGCAATGGATCCTGAATCAATACGAAACCTTCCTGAAGAAGCGGGCCTTTATTACTTTTATAACGATAACGGAGAGCTTATCTATATTGGCAAAAGCAGGAATATTAAATCGCGGGTCGTCTCCCACTTTAACAACAACAGCAAGAGAGCAACTGAGATGAGGCAGCAGGTTGCAGAGATCAGTTATGAGTTAACAGGAAGCGAACTTATAGCCCTGTTAAAGGAATCTGCTGAAATAAAAAATAATAAACCTTTGTATAATCGTTCACAGAGAAGGGCCATGGATCATTTCGGGCTTTATCAGGATACTGATGAAAATGGTTATCTCGTTTTCAGCATAGAAAAAAATGAGGCCGTTTCAAAGTTGCCGCTGCACTCATTCTCTTCAAGAAGAAGAGCTGTTAATACGCTGAATAAGCTCATCGAAAGATATGGGTTATGCCAGAAATTATGTGGGTTGTATGACAGCCAGGGTTGCTGTTTTCATTATGAGATCATGGAATGCAGGGGTGCATGTATAGGCATTGAGCCGCCCGAAGAATATAATAAAAGGGCTGTGAAGCTTATCCGTCATTTCATGTATGATAATCAGAACATGATCATTGTTGATGCGGGAAGAAATTTCGACGAATATTCGGTCATTAAAATTGAGAACGGTAAATATATTGGTTACGGATATATTGACAGGGATATACAAATAACGGATCCTGATATTATTGATGACTGCATCAGCAGATTTAACGATAACCTTGAAGTTCAGTCAATAATAAGGCATCACCTGAATGCCGGGAAAGTATTAAAAGTATTGAGATTTTGAACCTCCATCAATTTTGCATGAGATTGCTTTGTCGTTCCTTCGCGCAATGACGAAAAAAAGGGCTGTCCGGGAAAAAGGGCTGTCCGGGAAAAAGGGTTGTCCGGGAAAAAGGGCTGTCCGGGAAAAAGGGTTGTCCGGGAAAAAATTAATCGTCATTACGAAGGAAGAATGACTGAAGTAATCTCAAAGTTCTGACCATGATAAATAAAAAAGGGGCTGTCTAAACAGCCCCTTTTTTATTTATTTAATCAGGCTGAGCCTTTTTGTCTGCACAAATTCGCCGGCCTGTATCCTGTAGAAGTATATTCCTGCATCAATGCCGGAGGCATCAAACACAAAGGTATTTCTTCCTGCAGGAAGGGTTTCCTTATAATCCGTGATTATTTTTCCTTCCATGGAGAATATCACTATTCGCACATCCTGCCCGCAGGGAATAACAAATTCGATATGTGTTTGATCATCAAACGGGTTAGGATAGTTTTGATATAACATGTATCCGTTTGCTTCGTTTTGAACAACTGACATTACATATTCCGTATTAAAGCTCCAGACTTCTGACCATGGACTGGTACCATCGTTGTTACATGCCATTGCTCTCCAGAACAGTAATGAGCTGACCGGCAGTCCTGATACTGCATGTGCCGTACTCATTATATCATTCTTATCAACAGAGGGTTCTGAAAAATCGATATTATCATCTATCTGCAGCCTGTAGTATGTGGCATCAGCTGAGGTGTTCCACATGAACAGGGCCGATGACACAGACACCTCTGCAGAACCGCTGGCAGGCATTATCAGTACCGGTGCATCAAGTATTACAGCTGTTGTTGTAAATGACCATGTTTCTGACCATACACTTGTGCCCTGGCTGTTTTCTGACTTAAGCTTCCAGTAGTAGGTGGTACTTTCTTCAAGTCCTGATACGGGATAGTATGTTTCTGCTATGCCTGATATGTCAGCCACAGGACTTGAGAAACTTATATCATCATCCATCTGAAGGATATATGTTGATGCATCGCTGGCAGTGTACCACTGCAGGCTTAAGCTTGTGGACTGGTGTGTTGCGTCGTCAGCAGGCGCTTTCAGTACCGGGGTTGCCGGCAATGCGAACAATGTTGTGAAGCTGTAAATAACCGACCATTCACCTGGTCCCTGCTCATTAACGGCCCTTGCCATCCAGTGGTAGGTAGTATTATTATCAAGTCCTGAGATATAATAGCTTGTTTCTGTGATACCTGATGCATCGAGCACAGGACTTGAGAAATCGCTGTTGTCATCCACCTGCAGATCATATGTCAGTGCGCCACTGGCAGCGAACCATAGCAGGTTCAGGCTTGTCGGAAGTCCGGTTGATGCATTCGCAGGTGACATTAACATAGGTATCCCGGGTCCTACGTCTTCAGTTGAGAAATGCCATTCCGCTGACCATACGCTTGTGCCTGCCGTATTTTCAGCATTCACCCTCCAGTAGTATGTTGTTGAAGGATCGAGATCGGTAATTATCTCTGATGTGGGGGCTATTCCCGTTAATTCATATTCAGGGCTGCTGAAATCATCATTGTTATCAACCTGGATGTTATATGTACCGGCTCCTGATGATGCATTCCAGCATAAGCTGACAGATTCCACCGGTTGATCTGTGGAGCCATTGGCAGGAGATATCAACACTGGTGCCTCCGGCACAATTCCATCAGTTGTGAAATGCCAGACAGTTGACCAGCCGCTTGTTCCGGCTCCGTTTTCAGCATTCACCCTCCAGTAGTAAGTTGTTGAGTTACTGAGGTCACCGGCTGCCTGTGATGTTCCCGCGATATCGAAATACTCATATTCAGGACTGCTGAAATCATCATTGTCATCAATCTGGATGTTATATGTACCGGCTCCTGCTGATGAGTTCCAGATAAGCGTTAATCCTGTGGGAGCAACTGAAGAACCGTTGGCCGGAGCACTTAAAGCCGGGGGCTCAGGAGGCTCAGAAGTTCCGGGATATGCGTTAACTGTAACATAAGTAATACTTTGATCAGGGTCATTTGAGCTTATTGACACAAGTGCCTGATCCGACGGATAAGGAACATCATTCCAGTTAATGATTAATTCTATGCTTTCAGAATTTCCCGGATCGATATTCATGACCGGCGGTACTTCAGGATTGAAGGAGAGCCAGCTTTTATCGGCAGAAACAGAAGTAACCTCCAGTGTCCCCGTCCCTATATCTTTAATAGTAAACTGGCCCGGGTCAACAGTACCACCATCGATATAAAATCCTGAAGCCGTGGTACCGTACATGCCAAACATTATATCATCATAAACATCATTGTAGGCTATTCTGCAATAGCCGTTTTCACCCCAGTTTGGTCCCCAGCTGTTCTTAAACTTGAAATATTCACCTTCATCATTATAGCCAACAACTAATACAGCATGGCCTGACCACGGATAAGCGTCGCCTTCATAATCGTAAATTCCTTCGTTATACGCATCAAAAGAACCATCTTCAGGAATGCTGAAAGCAATAACCACGGGTCCGTTCTGCAATCCTGCCTTTATATCATCAACTGAGGGGCTGTCTCCCCACAGCTCAGTAAAACTTGTTATCCTTGCCAGGTAGTCAGGATCACTGCATTTGTCGTTACAGTTTCCGTTTGCGGCCATATAGGGATAACATAGCTCAGGCGGGGTACCTACATCCTTTGTATACTCAAGGGCGTCATCAAACCATCCTCCGTCGCAGTCTCCGGGTGTACATGAAACAATCACCTGCTCCGACAAGTCTGACTCGCCGCCGATATTTTCAACAAGGGCTATAGCTGCAAATGCCCAGCAGGAGCCGCATGCACCCTGATTTTTAACCGGACTGTCATTAATGCTCCAGTCCATCGAAGCTTTCAGGTCCTTGCGTTCATAGCTTAAAACCGGTTTTTTGTCTTTCCAGTAATTCTTCACCTTGTCAGGTATAATCAATCCCCTGCCGTGTTCACTGGTATTATCACCGGCGGCAAGCAGCGGATCATTTGTATCATATGTACTCTGAGGTGCAGATGATTCTTCATACATATCAATAGTAACAGGATTAACATGAATATCGGGAATATCCATAGCTATTGTGCGTTCATATTCATTGTCAGCTTCATTGGATTCGTCGATAAGGTTGTCAGGGTCAACGGAAGTTTTCAGTGTATGTGATCCTGATGATACCGTATATGCAATATCCTCAACATAGCCATAATAATTCTGTCCTATTCCGTTCCAGTAGAATCCGCTGTGAAAAACGTCATTATCATAAAGGTAAACGTATATCTGGTCAGTAGCCGGCACATCTGCATCCCTGTTCACATAGGCAAAGTCGATATAACCGGATGCTCCGTTCGGGATATTCAGATCATCAGTATGTGTACCTGTTCCTGCGGATAAGACAATGGGTGCATCCCAGCCACTTGGCGTAAAGTCGGCAATAAGGTTGGGTTTTATAGTACCGCAGTTTTCTATATCCACGTAACGTAAATAGGAGTTATCGCTTTCAAGGGATTCGGTAATATCATCCAGGGGATCAACGAATGTTTCAACACTAACAGTACCGCAATTGGAAAACACATAAGCATAATCTTCAACATAACCATAATGGTCTTCCTGTATTCCATCCCAGTACCAGCCATCCACTGCGGCACCATTTTCATACATGTATACATATATATTGGTGCCTGCCGGAATATCAGCATTTCTGTTCACAAAGGCGAAATCTATGTAGGCTGCCTCCCCGAAGTTAAGGTCAGGACTGTCAGTGTTGGTTCCCGTTACGCTGGACACAACAACGGGTGCGTCCCAGCCGGAGGGCGTATAGTTGGCAACCAG
>CAZBUF010000497.1:0-2842 GCA_964495025.1 uncultured Bacteroidales bacterium
ATGGGTGCCTTTTGCAAAGAAAATTGAGAATGCAGGGGCTGATGCCCTGGAACTGAATATTTTCAGTGCTGAATTTATGGAAAGTTCTTCAGCAGAAATTGAAGAATCTTATTTCAGATTAATTGAGAAAGTAAAAGAACAGATAAATATTCCCATTGCAGTTAAGCTTGCCCCGTTTTTTACAAATATCCCTGAGATACTTGTTGGATTGAGCAATACAAAAGTATCAGGACTGGTTCTGTTCAACAGATTTTATAATCCTGATATTAATCTTGAAAAAATGACAATTGCCCCTGCAAATTTGTATAGCTCACCTGATGAAATATCAGGAGTTATAAGATGGCTTGGCCTGATGTCTGATATGATTTATTGCGATATATCAGCAACAACCGGCGTTCATGATGGCGAAGGAGTAATTAAGCTGATTATGGTTGGGGCAACAACAGTACAGACTTGTTCCGCATTGTATAAAAATGGAATAGAGTATATAACAACAATATTAAGCCAACTGGATAACTGGCTGAACAGCCATGGGTATAAACATCTGGATGAGATAAGGGGAAAATTTGTTTCAAAGGCTTTTGAGGAGAGGCAGAAATTTGCCCGGTATCAGTATATGAAATATTATTCAGGACACGACTAATCTGATCTCATCCATAAAATAATTGCAGCACAGGGTGTAAAAAAGTGCTGAAATTATTTATATATTCTAATTGATTAAAGAGAGGATATTGTTACCTGTTCGGTAAAACAGCATTTATTCTTTTATTGATTTCTCATACTCAACATAATTAAAAGTTGAGTTAGTCATTATATCATCAAGAATTTGTCCTGCTTCAAGAGTATCTTCATCATCTTCTTCAAAAAACCAGTTAATATTTACAGTTTTAAATTGCTTGCTGATATCAAATTTTCTTAGCAGTTCAAGAAGTATTTTTGCAGAAGCTGTATTTGTATAATCCATTATCAGATCAAGTGTAATGGCTTCAGTTTCCAGCTCACTTACCCATTGGAGGACAGGATCATAAAAATCTCTTACATTTTCAGGATAGGAATTACCTGCTAAAGTTAATTTGCCGTCAGAATGAAATTCAACAAGGGGAGTTTTTTGTGTTGGTTCAATTATTAGGTCAGTCATAATAAAAATAATTTAGAGTATGATTTAATATTTAACGTATATTTTTCCAATAAGATACAATTATTGGTGAATTTCTTTATTTGTTTGATAAATTCCGAATTAATATTTACCAGTGTTAATTTTTGGAAACGGACAGCTCCCTTTTTTATGTAACTTTTTCACAGGAATTAGTGTAATAGTAAAGGAAGGGAACTGTCCCTCATATAAAAAGGGGAGCTGTCCCGTATTAAAAAAAACACTAAATTTGGGTATAAATAATTTTAAAATTATGAGAATTATGGCACGATTTGTTGATACCTGTCCGAAGACAGGAAAGATTAAAGGATTAAAAAAACCGGAGGGCTTTCATAAAATACTTTTTTTCGTAGTAGGAATACTTTCGTTATTATGGTTGCTTATCAGGGTTATTCCTAAGCCCAGCAGGATGAGATACCCATGTATGAAGGCAACCATGCCGATAGCATATTCATTTGTTGCCTATTTGATTTCATTATCAGGTTCCGTGCTGTTTTTCCGTAAGGCCGTCAGCACAATAAGAGCCAGGCAATTCAGGTATGGCATTTTTATTATGTTCATTGCTGTATTTTTCAGCGGATGGGCAGTACTAAATAATAATTTTTCTGCCAGGGCTGACACAGCCGGTACTTCAGTATATTCAGACCCTTTAGGGCCGAATTCGCCAATAGGGGAACCAAAAGGAATTTTTCCAGGCCGTGTTGTATGGGTTCATGACGCTGCAGCAACCAATCCTGATTGTGATCCTGATGATTTTGGAGATGGTTATTTTCTTGATGCAAATTGTGACCAGACAATTGTAAACAGCATGGTATCAAGGGCTCTCAGGATACTTACAGGGACCCATAGTGACACCGAGGCCTGGGATTCGATCTTTGTTTACTTCAACAGGAATCATAACAAGGGAGCAATTGACTATGCTGCCGGCGAAAAAATATTTATAAAGATAAACTCGGTTCATGCGTGGAACACCAGTTTTAGCGGGGATATCCTCGAGGACGGAGACTATGGCAATGTTGATGCTTCGCCACAGGTAGTGCATGCAATGCTTGACCAGCTTATTAATAAAGCCGGTGTACCACAGGCCAATATAAGCGTGGGGGATCCTTTTACACAAATGTTCAATCATTGTTATAACAAATGGCATGCGGCATTTCCTGATGTACATTATATAGTAAGATCATCTTTTGGCATGGCAGGACGTGAAGTTGTGACAAAAACAAATATGCAAACGATTCACTATTCTGACACCGGAAGTGTTATGGATATGGCCATAACCGATGATTTTGTTGACTGCGTGAGCGAGGCGGACTATATTCTCAATATACCGGCGTATAAAGGCCATCGCTGGGGAGGAGTGACTTTCTTCGGTAAGAATCATTTCGGCTCAAGCAGCCGCTCAGGGGCCGATCATTTGCATAAGGGGCTGCATCGAACGGATTATGAGGCCCCATTACGTGATGATTATTATATGTACCGCGTTTTCGTCGATCTTCTGGCTAGCAAAATTCTTGGTGGCAACACTCTGGTTTTTCTTATGGATGGATTATGGGGAACTTCGGAAGAGCATCTTCCTCCAACTAAATTTCAGACCGCACCTTTTAACAATCACTGGTCGTCATCTATATTAGCATCATTTGATCCCATAGCTATCGAATCGGTATGCCTTGATATACTTCAGAAGGAATT
>CAZBUF010000498.1:0-2096 GCA_964495025.1 uncultured Bacteroidales bacterium
TACAAAAGCCGGCTCTTGTTTTTTTATTATACCCGTTAGTCTTTACTTTGAAAACGAACAATTTTTTGATTTCTCTGATAACGATATATTCAGGATAAACAGGTTTTATATTGACACAAGGGATCTCCTTGAAAATATACCGGAAAGCTTATTCTTTAAGGATTATAAAATTCAGAAGTAACTAATAAACATCAGATTGTTGTACTTTTTATGGCTCTTTCTTGTCTTCTTCCAGAATTTCCATATCCACCAGTATACGGCCACAGTATTCACAGACGATAATCTTTTTTCTTGAACGTATATCCAATTGTCGTTGTGGCGGTATATTATTAAAACAACCTCCGCAGGCATCCCTCTCCACAGATACGACTGCCAGCCCGTTTCTTGCATTTTTTCTTATTTTCTTATAAGCTGAAAGCAGCCTCTCTTCTATTATATCTTCATATTCCTGTCGTTTTTTTAATATCGATTCTTCCTCCTTTTGAGTGTCATTTACTATTTCATCCAGCTCTGACTTTTTATCATTTAAGTCATGTGTTCTCTCTTCAAGTGTCTGTTTTGATTCAGCAATAATTTCACCTTTTTCTTTTATCCGGTTTGCAGATTCCTTGATCCTTTTTTCGCATAATTCAATTTCAAGTGTCTGATATTCTATTTCCTTTGCCAGAGAATCAAACTCACGGTTATTTCGTACGTTATTCTGCTGTTCTTTATATTTATTTATTAACGTCTGTGCCTCAAGTATTTCATTTTTTTTATCAGTAACAGCTGCTTCCATAGACTTTACTTCTTCCATGTATTTGTCAATACGTGTCTGTAATCCGGCGATCTCATCCTCAAGGTCCTGCACTTCAAGAGGCAGTTCGCCCCTGAGTGTCCTGATCTTATCAATTTCCGAGTTAACCATCTGAAGTTTATACAAAGCTCTGAGTTTATCCTTTACAGAGAGTTCCGTTTTTTCAGCTACCTTTTCTTTTGTTCCGGCCATATTTAAAAATAATTTATTGGATTTGTTATTACTTCTGATAAATGAAGCGCAAATTTAGGTAAATTTTTCTTAAGTAATTCATAAAATATTTCTTTTGTAAATTGTTCGCTTTCATAATGCCCCACATCAGCAGCAAGAATCCTGTTATCGGCATCAAAGAACTGATGATATTTAATATCTCCCGTGACAAATATATCAGCACCGGCGGATATCGCATCTTTAATAAGAAAAGAGCCACTACCGCCACAAACAGCTACTTTGCTTATTTTCTTACCCCTGAGTTTGGTATGCTTTATAACTTTTATATTAAATATCGATTTTAATATTTTAAGAAAAGTGAGCTCATCAATATCATTCTCCAGTTTACCTGTCATTCCTTTTCCAGCTCCTGCATATATATTGTCGAGAGGATAAATATCATAAGCCACCTCTTCGTAGGGATGAGCTGCTATCAAAGCAGAAATAACCTGTTGCCGGAGAGCTTTTGGGAAAATCGTTTCTATTCTCAACTCTTTCTCAAAATGAAGTTTGCCTTTTTCCCCGGCATACGGACTGGTATCTTCAGAACCTTTGAATGTGCCCAACCCTTCAATATTATAACTGCACTCCCCGTAATTGCCTATATGCCCGGCTCCTGCACTGAATATTGCCGATCTTACACTATCAGCATGATCCACTGGCACGAAGGTCACAAGTTTTCTTAATTCGTCATCTGCCGGCGTGAGAATCTTTATATCCGAAAGTCCTAATTTCTGACATATTTTAAAATTCACTCCTTCCCCGATATTATCCAGGTTAGTGTGGGCTGCATAAATTGCCAGATTGTTTTGTATTGCTTTAATGATAATCCTTTCCGTATAGGTGTCACCTGTTAACTTTTTAAGGCCATCAAAAATAACCGGATGATGTGATATGATCAACCCCGCATTGACTTCTACTGCTTCATTAATTACATCTTCAGTAACATCAACCGTAATTAATGCTTTTTCTGTTTCCATATCCTCATTCCCCAGAATAAGGCCGGCATTATCATATGGCTCCTGGTATGATAATGGTGCAAACGATTCAATTACAGAAATTATTTCAGATAATTTCATGTGTTTATATT
>CAZBUF010000499.1:0-3527 GCA_964495025.1 uncultured Bacteroidales bacterium
ACAAATTGCATTATTAAATTTTAAATGTTATTAATAAATTATTATATTTTTGACCGGATAATTATCAAAGCAAACATATATGAAATCACAAATCACTGATCTTGAACCAAAATTATTATGGAAGTTCTTTAATGATTTGGCAGGAATCCCGCGCCCTTCAAAGAGTGAAGGCAAAGCAGCGGATTTTGTTTATGACTTTGGCAAAAAGCTGGGTTACGAGACAATTAAGGATCATGCAGGAAACATAATTATTAAGAAACCTGCAACAAAAGGCATGGAAAAGAAGAAAGTCACGGTTCTTCAGGGACACCTGGATATGGTGCCGCAAAAGAATGCGGACAAGGACCATGATTTTGAAAAAGACCCAATTGAGGCATATGTTGACGGGGAATGGGTTACGGCAAAAGGAACAACTCTTGGCGCTGATAACGGAATAGGAGTTGCTGCAATGATGGCGGTGCTGGATTCAAAAGATATTGAACACGGGCCTGTTGAAGCTTTATTCACAATTGACGAGGAGACGGGAATGACGGGAGCGACGGCGTTAAAACCGGGAATGCTTGATGGTGAAATATTACTGAATCTTGACTCTGAGGATGATGAAGAGCTGTTCATTGGCTGTGCAGGAGGTATTAACGCAAATATTACTTTTGATTACACTACGGAGAAAGCTCCCGCCAGTCATGTTCCTTTCAGGGTAAGCATTACTAATTTGAAAGGCGGCCATTCGGGACTTGATATTCATAAGGGACGGGGCAACTCGATTATTATTTTAATCCGCCTGTTATGGAGGGCAACTTTCAAGTGCCATATAAAGCTCTGCAATGTTATGGGAGGGAACCTGAGAAACGCAATTCCCAGGGAGGCATTTGCTGATATACTTGTTCCTGAAGATAAATGTGATGAATTTGAAAAATTTATTAAAGGCTATGAGAACATCTTAAAGGCTGAATATGCTGTGATAGAGCCTGATATCAGTGTCACAGCCGAAAAGAACGCCCCCCCCGGACTGATAATTAATGAAGAGATCCATAAGAAATTCATCAGTGCGATATATACGTGTCCTAATGCGGTAATACGTATGAGCAGCGATATGGAGGACCTTGTTGAGACATCCAGCAACCTTGCTATTGTAAAAACAGAGGCAAAGCATATTCATGTCCAGGCTTTATTGAGGAGCAGCATGGAGTCGGCAAAAGAAGACCTTGTAAACAGGTTTCTGAGTTTATTTGAACTTGCAGGGGCAAAGGTAAGCTTCGAAGGGGAGTACCCCGGCTGGCAGCCTAACATAAATTCCGTGATCCTTGAAATTGCTAAAAAAGTCTATCAGAAAAGGAACGGTGTGTTCCCGGCGGTCAAAGCCATTCATGCAGGACTTGAATGTGGCATTATCGGAGGGGTATATCCTGATATGGATATGATCTCATTTGGGCCCACGATCCTGAATGCCCATTCACCTGATGAGAAAGTAAACATTGTGAGTGTTAACAAGTTCTGGGATTTTCTTGTTGAGATCCTGAAAAATATTCCGGATAAGGACTCCTAGATCCTGGATTTTTTTATCTCGTAGGTTATCGATTCGAATATCTCTATTGCTGCACGGGATTTATTAAGTGTATAGAAATGCAATCCCGGGGCACCTTTATCAAGCAAATCACGACATTGCCTGATAGCAAAATCCAGGCCTATCTGATATATCTTTTCAGGATTATCCTGATAGGGTTCTATTGCGCGGATTATCTCCTCAGGAATTGTTGCACCCGTGAGCTGGGCAAACATTTTTATTTGTTTATAGTTTGTAACAGGGATTATTCCGGGAATTATCCTGCAATTTATACCGTTGTCCCTGGTAATTTTCACAAAATCAAAGTAGAGGTCGTTGACAAAGAACATCTGCGTGACCAGAAAATCAGCTCCCGAGTTAACCTTGATCTTAAGGTTTTTCAGGTCTTCTTCAACATTTGCAGCTTCAAGGTGTTTTTCAGGGTATGTTGCTGCTCCTATGCAGAAGCTGTTAATTTTTCTGACAAAGGAAATGAGATCACTGGCATGATTAAACCCGTCCATATTAGTCTCAAAAGCATTCTTGCCTTTCGGAGGGTCACCACGAAGCAACATAAGGTTATTGATACCTATGGAATGCAGATAGTCAATATCGTTCCTGATTTTTGCCTTTGAAGCATTAACACAGGTGTAATGGGCCATACATGTAAGCCCGATCTTATTCTGAAGGTAGTCGACAATAGCAAAAGTCCGTTCCTGTGTTGAGCCTCCTGCTCCATAGGTAACAGTGACAAATGAAGGGTCAAGCTTCATCAGCTGGCCAATATTTATGCCAAAGTCAAGTGCTGATATCTCATCCTTTGGGGGATAAAATTCAAAAGAAAATGTCTGCTTTTGCTGTTTGAATATTTCAGTGATTTTCATCAATAAAGGATTTTCTGCTATTAAATATATATTATTTTAAATTGTATTAAGAAAATAATTTTAAGATATATTACATTTTCTTTAATTTATTCTGACACCGGTTATGTTCACTTATAGTTCAGATTGGAAGCAAGTAATTTTTCAGCTGCTCCGGCTGAGATGTTCTTTCTCTGTGCATAGTCTTTTACCTGGTCCTCAGATATTTTACCAACGAAAAAGTATTTTGACCGGGGATGGGCGAATAACAGGCCGCTTACTGATGCTGCAGGAAACATTGAGTAACTTTCCGTTAATCTTATTCCTGAATTTTTCTGTACATCCAGCAGTCTGAAAAGTGTTTTTTTTTCTGAATGATCGGGGCATGCCGGATATCCGTGCGCAGGCCTGATCCCCTGGTACTTCTCAAGAAACAGGTCAGTGATATTCATATTTTCATCAGGCTTGTATCCCCAGTATTCTTTTCTTACCTTTTCATGAATAAGCTCGGTGAATGCTTCTGCCAGCCTGTCTGCCAGGGCTTTGATCATGATGCTGTTATAGTCATCATTATCTTTTTTGAATTCTTCCAATACTTTTTCAATCCCCAGTCCGGCAGTAACAGCAAAGGCACCTATATAATCGTTGATCCCGCTTTCTTTTGGTGCAACAAAATCTGCCAGGCAGAGGTTTGGCATGTTTTTTTCCTTAAGATTCTGGTTTCTGAGGTTTATGAATGTTGCCAGTATATCACTTCGTGACTCGTCAGTATAGACTTCGATATCATCGCCGGCAGAATTGGCAGGGAAGAAACCTATTACTCCGCTTGCCCTGAGCAGTTTTTCATTTATTACCCGGTCAAGCAGCATTTTAGCATCTGCAAAGAGTCTGCGGGCTTCTTTTCCCAGCTTGGGATCATTCAGGATTTCCGGATATTTGCCTCTTATCTGCCATACAACAAAGAAGAATACCCAGTTTATATAAGGCCTTATCTCTTCCAGCGGGTAACTTTCAAAAGATCTGACACCAAGAAACCGGGGTTTGTAAATATTTGTCTTGCCCAGGTCGATCTTATAGCTGTTGGTCCTTGCTTCTTCAAGAGTTATATATTTGATCTTATCTTT
>CAZBUF010000500.1:0-3076 GCA_964495025.1 uncultured Bacteroidales bacterium
GGACAGCCTCCTTGCAAGGAGGCTGTCCCTTTTTTATTATTTCACTATGACAATTTTCCTTGAGATGACTTTCTCAGGCATTTCCAGCCGCAGGATATAAATACCGTTCCTGAATTTATCAGGTTCAATAATAAGCGGCATTGATCTTTCACCGCGGTTCATATAACCTTTATACAGGGTTTTTACTTTTTGTCCGGTAAGGTTATATAAAGCAAGTTCAAGATACACGTAACCGGTAAGGTTAATTCTTACTTCCGCAGATTCGCTGATTACTGATGGTACAATATTAAGGGATATCTCATTGCTGAACCGCTCCTCAACGCTACTGGGAACAAACCCGTTTTCCATATAGGATACTCCTCCTGCAGTGGCAAACCAGACAGTTCCATTGGTCCTGTTCAGGTCAATATCATAAACGATGTTATTTATTAAACCGTCGCTTGTTGTATAATTCGTGATCACCAGGGAAGGACTGATTTTTGATACCCCCTGATCGGTGCCAATCCATATATTACCTTCCGAATCTTCATTAATGGCATATGCATTATTTCCTGCCAGCCCGTCATCCATACAAATAATCATATCCCTATTATCCTTACCGTCGATGCCTGTATGCCTTACTATTCCGTAGCCCGTGCCGAACAAGCGATAACCTTTTGAATCGACAAAAACTTTATATATAGTCGATGATGGAGTATTCCAAGGAAAAGCATATGGTGTTGCTCCGGTAAAACCATCCGGTGTATTCTGTATCCGGGCAATACCAGTAGCCCCAGATAACTGACCCGGGCCATTCAGTCCGATATATATACTGTCTTCATCTGAATCAATAGATAATATTTCCAGGCCAGTGACATCGGGATCTGAATCTTCATCAAAGAAATACCATGCCGCTCCTTCAAATACGGTTAACCCGCTATCTGTCCCGAAATACCTTGCTCCTTCAAAATCAACGGAAACAGCATTAACATTATTTGAAGCAAGTGTTACACCTGCATCTCCCAGCTGGTAAGAGGTAGCCGAAGTAATGCCATCAACGTCATATGCTGCAACAGTAACCCCGTTAGTTGTACCTATCCATAATTCCATGCCATAGCCCTGGGCATACTGGTAGTCGATATCATTAATTACATCGCCGGCAATTGCATGAGAAGTGCCATCAGTGTATACAATCCATGTTGTGCCGTTAAACATCGCCAGCCCCTGGTTTGTGCCAAACCATTTATTTTCGTACCGGTCAACAAACACTGCCTTTACAATATCACCGGGCAGGCCGCTGCCGGCAGCTGAATATGAGTTAATGACCTGGGCATCTAAAACATTAAAAACAACAAGGATTAGCGTTAGATAAATAATTCCTGATTTCATATTAACCTACATAAATAACATTCATATATTTTGGAAGTCTCCTATTCATCATTGGGCTGTTTTAAAAGTCGTCATTCCGGGTGAAGCGAAGGAATCTTTATAAATCATATGTTGATTATCAGGAGATTACTTCATTCATACTTCCTTCGTAATAACGTATTTATATCTTTTTGAACAGCCTCATGATTTTTGAATCAGGATGTTAATAATATACTATTTAATAATTGTTTTTGTAACTGTAGTTCCTTTGACCTTGATTTTTACAAAATATATACCCTCAATTATATCTGCTATTTCCAGGGTTTCTTTGAAAGTTGTTCCTGAAGATCTATAACTGAAGGTTTTCAATAACCTGCCGTCAACGCTGTAGAAGGCAATCTCAATATTTTCGTTTTTGTTACATTCAAGTGAAACGTTAAGGCGGCCATCTATTATAGGATTAGGATATACTTCGATCTTTCCTAATACTTCCGTAATAATTGATGATGGTTCATATGTTACATCAAAGTGAGTAGAAACATCACCTCCCTTGCCGTCATCCGCCTCAACCGTAACAGTAGCTGTACCATCGAAGCCGGATTCCGCCCTTACTTTCAGTGTATCTTCATGCAGCCATGCTGAAACATCTGCATCATCAGAGCTGCAATCATACATCAGGGGATCACCATCAATATCAGTGAAAACAGTATTTATATTTTCAATAGCCACAACGTCAGTTTCCAGGTTTTCAAGATCAACATCACCAATGGAGCCTGACACGTAAGGTGCATTATTCGGGGTGTAAGACCCTGAAAAAAGTATCAGTGATCCATAGCCGTCTGCGTCCATCCAGTGGTCGTTGTACTCACCGCCATTATCCGGGCCCCAGTCGGAGCCGAAGAAGTTATCACGTCCGATAGCATCATCAGCATCACAATAAGCCACTGCAAACCCGATAACTTTATCCGGTTCAAGAGCAACACGGGCATCTTCACGGTTAGGATCAAGCTGTTCGTAAGTGTCATCATAAACTTTCATTGAGAATTCCCATGTGAGTTTATGACCGTTCCTTCTTACAGCGAAATCAGGGAAGTGGTCTTCATAATTCGGGTTTGTTGCATCTCCCCAGCCTGTACCGTCGAGATCGTATACTGCTTTTGCAGTAGTAACATTTCCGTCGGCAGGTATTACAGCATTTATATGGTAAGAGAATGCATTTTCAGCATTTTCTCCTGTTGCCGTAACATCGAAAATGTGTGGGCCGCCGGAGTTGTCCTCATCAATGAATATTTCAAGCACGTCATATTCATAATAATCACCGCCGGTACCCATTGTTGTATCAACAAAACTGTCATCAATTGTTTCTGCCAGGACATATAAAAGGCTGTCTTCAGCTGACCATATCACTTTGAAGGCACCTGAAAAATCAGCGCTGCTGATATCTGCTGCATAGGGGATCCATACCTGGTCAATATAAACCCAGTCGATGCTGTCCCATACCGCGTCATCAGCAATGCCGTCAACAACAGGGGCATCTAAGTCAGGTGCATATATTGTGACGGGAATTTCTTCCTTGTCACGTATCTTTACAAGTTCAATACCTTCACCTGTGCCCAGGTTCCTTGAATATTGCATATTGATATTATCATTCCAGTGCTCGTGAACACCAAGTGATGTTAGAAAACTACCGTCATCCTCAGGATCATAGCCTGCAAAAGCAGCAGGGCTT
>CAZBUF010000501.1:0-5666 GCA_964495025.1 uncultured Bacteroidales bacterium
TGTAACTGTTAATAGCCGGAATTTTAATTAAATCTGTAACCTATACCTATTTTAAAAGAACCTGTAAATCCGTGATTTTCTTTATGTATACCAAAAGCGTCCGGACTTTTTTCCTTATCTACCGAGCCGATATATGCTCCAAGTCCCACTGAGCTGTCAAGATAAAAACTGTTATAGAGTCTGAGCTGCATGCCAAATGCAGCATAATGTTCCATGGTTCCGATAACACCGGGTTCAGGACCTGATAATTCTATTGTTGATTTGGCGCTGGATACTACTACCGGGGCGTCGACAGTAGCTACCTGGTATATTAAGTTATACTGAAAATAAGGTCTGAATGATTTTTTGCGGTAGATAACCTCGTTAAATTGTCCGAAAAACACTTTATACCTGAAATCAGCTCCTGCAACTTTGCTTTCATTTGTCTGAAATATTGCGCCAACTTCAAGAGACTTTCTTCCTTTTTGAATGTTAGTGTTTAATGATACTCCGTATCCGTGTCCGCTACCTGAGTTTATCTGTGATACACTCACTCCGTAATGTGAATCAAATTCTTTTTGTCTGTCATACTGCGCATTCAGATGCAGTGTGAAGATGGTAAGAATTGAAACTATTACAGTTATGGTTTTCATGACCTTTTGTTTCTTTATTGCTTTACCTAAATTTACGTGAATACCCCCCTATTGTTGGTATTCAGGCCATGAGATGTATTATCCGTATAAGATGATATTACTTATATATTAAAGTAACAGGATTGTATAAAAGAAGTGATAAATGTTTCGGTAAATAAGTGACGGGAATCACTTTAAAAATTCTTATTAATTGATAATCAACGTGTAAGCAATTTTAATGGTTTTATATATTTCAGGATCAAACTGCCTGGCAATTATAAAATTCCGGCGATTTAAGGCAGGAATATTATGCTCATAATCAAAATATTCCGATAAATATCCCTAATTTTTCTGCTTTACTATCTCCATTCCTCTTTTTATTGCCTCCACATTTACGGGAATTAAATGATGGTGCCTTTCAGGAAGTGCTTTTTTTAATCCTTTTGTCACATTCTCTAATTTAACCAGCGGCTTAATTTTCAGAAAAGCTCCCAGCACCAGCATGTTAAATGTTTTTGATGAGCTCATTTTGCCTGCTTCAGATGCAGCCTCCACCTGGTAGATATTTATATCCTTACGTTCAGGATGCCTGGTGATACCGTTTGTATCATATAATAATAATCCGCCTTTTTTAACCGCTTTTTCAAATTTATCAAGTGACTGCTGGTTAAGCAGTATCGCCGTATCAAACATATTTAATATAGGAGAACTAATCCTGTCATTACTTAAAATTACTGTAACATTTGCTGTTCCTCCCCTCATTTCAGGACCGTAAGAAGGCATCCAGCTAACTTCCAGGTTCTCCATTATTCCCGCATATGCCAGAATGCTTCCCATCGACAGGATTCCCTGTCCTCCGAAACCAGCCATTATTATCTCTTCATTCATAATAAATTATTTTAATGATTATTTATTATTTTTTTACAATTTCCCCGTCAACCTTAATATCACCAAGCGGAAAGAAGGGGAACATGTTCTCTTCCATCCATTTGTTCGCATCAACAGGGGTTAGTTTCCATCCCGAATTACAGCTTGACACTATTTCAACAAAAGATACTCCCTTGTTTAATTTCTGATTTTCAAATGCCATTCTTATTGCCTTCTTTGCCCTCCTGACATTTAAAGGAGTATGCACCGACTGCCTGGTAATATAGTAAGTGCCGGGCAAGTGGGCAACCAGTTCGGTCATCTTTATGGGATTGCCCATTAACTTAACGTCTCTTCCATAGGGCGTTGTTGAGGTTTTCATTCCCGGAATTGTTGTGGGTGCCATCTGGCCGCCTGTCATGCCGTATATGCCATTATTAATAAATATCATGGTAATATTCTCACCCCTGTTACATGCATGAATAGTCTCTGATGTTCCTATTGCTGCGAGGTCGCCATCACCCTGATAAGAAAATACGAACTTGTCGGGCCAGCATCTTTTTATCCCTGTAGCAGTCGCAGGTGCTCTTCCATGAGGGACCTGCTGCATATCAATATTCATAAATTCATAGGCCAGCACTGAACAACCTACCGGGGCGATACCAATTGTATCTTCCACAATTCCCATCTCATCTATGACTTCCATTATTATTCTGTGTGCCGTGCCATGTCCGCATCCCGGGCAATATGAAAGAATATTGTCTGTCATTAATCCGGTCTTTTTATAGACCAGGTTCTCTTCTTTAATTATATCTTTTATTTCCATTTTTATATGCTAAT
Source organism: uncultured Bacteroidales bacterium (assembly GCA_964495025.1). Lineage (GTDB taxonomy): Bacteria > Bacteroidota > Bacteroidia > Bacteroidales > UBA10428. Next base: position 2,319 of record CAZBUF010000501.1, read on the forward strand.
AAATTTTTCTTCCAATACATTAAGAATTTCCACAGGTGTGGGTATCATACCTCCAACTCTTCCATAGAATTCAACATCCACTTTATCTCCCACAGCAAGTTGAACATCTTCAACCATTTGACCTGCACTCAATTCAATAGTTAAAAAACCTTTTACCTGGTATGCATATTTTCTTATTTCATCATACGGAAAAGGGAATAGGGTTATTGGCCGTAACAAACCTGCCTTAATTCCTTTTTCTCTCGCCAGCTTCACTGTTTTCTGACATATTCTGGCACTGGAGCCATAGGCAATAAGGATATACTCAGCGTCATCACATTGAATACTCTCGAATCTTACTTCATTCTTTACTATCTCCCTGTACTTGCTCTGAATATGATGATTGTGCTTTTCAAACCTGGCCGGATCAAGGTCCAGGGATGTAATTATGTTACGTTCCCTTCCGCCTTTTCTGCCGGTAGTTACCCAGGACTGGTCAAATTCAGTATTTCTGGGAACCTGATCAAAAAGCTCAACCTTTTCCATCATCTGGCCAATCACTCCGTCAGTTAGTATCATTGCCGGATTCCTGTATTTAAAAGCCAGTTCAAATGCAAGGGGTACAAAATCGGCCATTTCCTGCACTGATGCCGGAGCCAGAACAATAAGCTTATAGTCGCCATGTCCTCCTCCCTTGGTTGCCTGAAAGTAATCAGCCTGTGAAGGTTGTATTGTACCTAATCCGGGCCCGCCCCTGACAACATTGACTATCAGGCAGGGCAGCTCCGAGCCCGCCATATAGGAGATCGCCTCCTGCATCAGGCTGATACCCGGACTTGATGATGAAGTCATTGCTTTTTTACCTGTTCCCGCAGCCCCATATACCATATTTATTGCTGCGATTTCACTTTCAGCCTGCAATAGAACCATGCCGGTACGTTTATGCGGTTCCTGGGCAGCGAGGTATTCAATAACTTCTGACTGAGGAGTTATCGGATATCCGAAATAAGCATCACATCCAGCTCTTATTGCTGCTTCAGCGATTGCTTCATTTCCTTTCATTAATCTTATTTCACCCATGTTCTAATAAATTTACTTAATCTTCAACTTTTGTTCTGTATACAGTAATTACCGCGTCAGGACATACTATAGCGCAATTTATGCATCCTGTACATTTTTCGGGATATTTCATATATGCATAATGATAACCTTTGCTGTTCACCTTTGTTTCCATGCTAATAACATCAGTGGGGCAAGATCCAATACATATTTCACATCCCTTACAGCGCTCAATATCTACAACAATTGCACCTTTTACTTTTGCCATTACTTATATTGATTTTAATTTTTATATTGTTCAGTTAAATAAATTTTATATACTTATTTATTGTCATAAATAATATCCGGTTGTTAACAGATTAACAAATCTAAAATAAAAAAGAACAAATATTTGACATTTTAACATTTAATAATAACAATTTTTAACCATAATAATCTTTAAATGCCTTAAGTCTTTTTTCCAAAGCCGGCACCTGCTGAGGTTTCACCTGTGATACGCATACCCTTATTCCTTCTTTAAGTTCACTCCCTGTAATTCCCAGTGCTATTGCACTTACACCAAAGCAGAGTAATCTTTCAATTATTTCGTCGCCTGAAAATCCCGGATATGAAGCTGTAAAATAGAATCCATCAGCAATAGGCTCATCTATGTCCATGTCGTATAAAATTTTAAAGCCATTGTTGATAAATACCTTTTTTATAATTTTCGCCCTGTGTTCATATTCCTTTATCTCTTTAACAATGTTATATTCACCATCATTGGCGGCTTTCAGCAGGGCCGTGATACCCAGCTGGGATGAATGCGGAGCTCCGGCCGATAATGAATACAGTGCCCCGTACATCATGGCATGGCCTAATTTATCAGAGTTATAATATCTTTTTAAATCGGGGTACCTGCGATTAAAAACAGTATCAGATATCACCATTAATGCTATTCTCTGGCCTGCATAGCTGAATGTCTTTGATGTGGAAATCAACAATATGAAGTTATCGGTGTATCTGGCAACGGTTGGCTGATACGGGGGCTCCCCGGGCTTTGAAATGTCGCTTCTGAAATCCATTCCAAAATAGGCCAGGTCTTCGATAACAACAACATCGTACTTTGTGGCAAGCTCACCAATTATTGACAGTTCTTCTTCATTTAAGCATATCCAGGCAGGATTATTAGGATTTGAATATAAAAGGCTTGATATTTTATTGGTTTGAAAATATGATTCAAGTTTAGGCCCCAGCTTTTTACCACGGAAATTATATATATCAAACGCTTCATAATCATGGCCAACCACTGAGCATTGCTGTTTCTGAACCGGAAATCCGGGATTCAGGAATAAGGTCCCTTCCTTATTTCTGTTGGTTCTGTTAACAGTAATAAATACTGCAAAGGAGCCCTGCATTGAACCGCATGTAGGAATACATCCTTCAGGACTAACATCAATATTCAGGAATAATTTCAGGAATCGTGATGCCTCTTTTTTAAATTCCGGCAATCCTTCAATATCAGGATATTGAGAAGCAACGCCCCTTTTCAGGGCTTTTATTTCTGCTTCGGTAGCAATTGCAGGAGGGCTCAATCCCGGGATACCCATTTCCATACGTATGAATTTCCTGCCCGACTCTGTTTCAATCTCGTTAACCAGTTTTAATATTTGCCTTATCGAAGCACTTCCGAGCTCTTCTATCCCGTTTTCCTTTATCTTCTGCTGAATGATATTATATGGTATGAGAGTTTTTTTCATTTAATTAGTTTATCATTTAATCTCAGGGCACAATCATTTCTCAAGTTTAATCCTTGCATCCACAACTGTGATATTGTCTTTGCTTCCGATAAGCGGATTCAGGTCCAGTTCCTTTATTTCTGTAGCATAACGCAGCAGTGAAGATAAGCGCACAATGATTTCAGCGAATTTATCCTCATTGATCCCAGGCTGTCCACGTGTTCCCTGTATGATCCTGTAACTTTTTAAATTCCGGATCATAGAATATGCCTCATTAAAGGTTAATGGGGCCAGCCCTGAAGAATAGTCTCCCAGGTCCTCAACAAATATTCCTCCTAACCCGCACAAAATAACATGTCCGAACTTAGGTTCGTATTTGGCTCCTATAAATAATTCCATGCCCGACAGCATTTGCTGTACCAAAACACTTCTGACATTTTCTATATTCATCATTCTCCTGTATTCGGCAACAAGATGAACTTCAGATTTTATGTTAAGCGTAACACCTCCTATATCCGACTTATGTATCGGCCCCACAGCTTTAAGAACCACAGGAAATCCAAATTCCTTTGCCAGATCGATCACATTCTTCTTT
>CAZBUF010000502.1:0-8321 GCA_964495025.1 uncultured Bacteroidales bacterium
GTGATGACTATATAGCCAAACCAATAAATATAAAAAAGCTGTTGCCCAAAATATCCCAGTTTGTATCCAACAAGGGTAAATCTGTGCCACAAAACAAACAAAGCGAAAAAATAAATAATCCTTCCTTTGATAATAAGCCACGGTTATAACCGTCCCACGATCAATGCCTGTTATTACACCATTGATATTATAATTGCATTCACGGACAAACGACCCGCAGGATGTTATAATGAAAAGGATTTTAAAAAATATTTCACTGTTATTAATAAAATTTCATGTCAGTTATAAATATATTCGCCTGATTTTATTATAATTGCTGCTGTCACTTTTAGGATTAAGTATATATGAAAATACTTAAACGATTTATAATTGTTGCTGTTATATTAATAATTGTTGTAATCCTTGCCGGAATATTTATTTCAATAACCTATGAAGATACAGCGATCAAATATCTTAAAAAATACCTCGACAAGCATCTGATAACAGAAATTACGGTAGATAAGATAAATTTTTCCCTTCTAAAGAATTTTCCCAATGCATCCGTTGAATTTAAAAATATACTTGCCAAGTCAACACTTAACTTTTCAGCAAAGGATTTTAGCGGGGAGAAAACTGACCCTCTTTTAATTGCAAACAGTATCTTCTTTGAGTTCAAACTTCTGAAATTATTATCCGGGAAATATATTCTCAAAAATATTCATATTAAAAATGGAAAGCTCCTGGCTTTAACTGATAAATCAGGTAAATGCAATTATAACATTTGGATTCAAGGTGATAAGAAATCTTCTTCATCTTTCTATATCGATATGCAAAGCCTGACATTCACAGACCTGGAATTCGAAATTATTAATCTTAAAGACAGTTATTCACTGACAGCTGTCAGTAACAAAATATCCCTGTCCGGAAATCTTTCAGATTCAGTTAATACACTTTCCGCAAAAGGTGATTTGTACATCCGGGATCTGATATTCAAAAATGAAAAAATTATTGAAAACAGAGCCTTTGCTATTGAAAGTAACCTGGCCTATGATAATTCAAACTTCAGCGTAAGTAGTGGCAGAATAAGGACCGATAATATGGTTTTTAATGTTTCCGGAGATTATGTAAAAGCGAATCCCCCTGAAATAAACCTTGTTGTTTCATCAAGTAAGACACCGGTTTCAAAATTGCTGGAGCTTTTTCCGGATTATCTTATGACTCTGAGAAAAGATTATTTACTATATGGTTATGTGAATTTCAAAACAACTATTGCCGGGAATCTGTCGCCGGCTGACAATCCTGATATAACAACTGACTTTGAAATATCCGGAGGTGCAATCATAAACAGAAATAATAAAGAAAAACTTCCGGGCATTAAGCTTAAAGGATCTTTTACCAACGGTGAAAATAATAATGCATCCACATCACTTATCACAATAAAAGAATTCAGTACATCAGGCAGGGACAGTAAACTTCATGGCGATCTGAGCATCCTTAATTTCAATTCCCCTTTTATCAGGCTTCATCTTAACGGTAATATTATCCTTGAGGATATGCACAAATTACTGAATATCGACACGATCAAATATATTAGCGGAACGATCAATACGGCAATAGACCTTCAGGGAAAAATATCCGGCTTGTCTGAAATAAAATGGAAAGATCTGGCGGTATTAAGTAAAAACTGTATGTTAACAATTGCCAACGCTGGATTCAGATTCTCAGGAAGCAGTTTTGATTACAGGAATATTAACGGAGAAATTATTATTGATGAAAAAGTAAAATTTAATAGTGTCTCTTTTAGCATAGGAGAGAACAATTTTCTTGTCAGCGGTAACTTTAACAACCTGTTTGAATTTCTATTTGTCGATGACAGGTATTTAAGCTTTAATGCCGATGTGATATCCTCATCAGTTGATTTTGAAAGTATTATATCACCGGGGACTGGAAATGATGTAGATAAAGAAAATCCGGGCAAACTGTCGCCTGATAATTTATATTTCAATTCAAATCTTTCACTTGATAAATTTGCATATAAAAAATTTACTGCTGCCAATATTTCAGGAATTATCGATTATACCCCGGAAGTTATTACCTTAAAAACATTTCGTTTTAACTCCTTCAACGGAATAATAAACGGAGACGGCTCAATAATCAGGCAGAATGATAAATTTATTGTTCAATGCCGGACAGAACTGGAATCAATTGATATTAAAAGCCTGTTTTATTCTTTCAATAATTTTGGCCAGAGTTTTATACTGGATGAGAATCTTGCCGGAGACCTTGCCGGCAGGATAAACTTTTCAGTTGGCTGGGATAATAATTATAATTTGCTTAAAGAGAGTATTAATGCTGATTGCAGTATAAATATTAAAAATGGTGAACTTATTGACTTTGAGCCTTTAAAGGGATTGTCAAAATTTATTGCAGTTGAGGAATTACAACGGGTTGAATTTAAAAACCTTAATAATGAAATCCTTATCAGGGACAAAACCGTAATTATTCCTGAAATGGATATATATTCCTCTGCATTTGACATATCAGCCTTAGGTGTTCATAAATTTGACAATAGTTATGATTACAGGATAACAGTGTCATTGTCAGATCTATTATTTAAAAAAGCAAAGAGAAAAAATCAGGAAATAAGTGAATTTGGTATAATTGAAGATGACGGAATGGGGAAAATCAGTATCCCTCTGAGATTTACGGGTAAAGATGATCAATATAAATCATCATTTGATAAAAAATCAGCGCTGGATGCTTTAAAACAAAATATATCTGAAGAAAAGAAAACCATAAAAAAAATCATCAGGGAAGAATTCAGTGTAACAGGCAGGAATGGAAGCAGCCGGAAAGATTCGGCCGGCATCAGACAGGTAAATATTACATGGGAAGAACAAAATAATAAAAAAGATGTTATATTTGAAAACCGGGACATCCCCAAAGACAACAATCCTGAATTTATTATACAGTGGGATGATGAGGATACAGTAATAAACACAGATGATTAATCTTTAAACAGCAAAATCAAAGTACATTGAATATATATGAGAAAAAGCTAAGATGGAAATTTCTGCTATTTATTTCAGCAGTAATTATCGGTTTAAGTTCATTATGGTATACAAGCAAACTGGTAAAGAAATTAGCGGATGAAGACAGAAAAAAGGTAGAACTCTGGGTTGAAGCACAACAGCAAATTATTGATGCCAATGTTTCCGATCAAAACCTTGATTTTTATGTTAAGGTCCTTCAAAACAATGAAACGGTTCCTGTAATTGTTGTGGATACAAGTGACAATATAATTTTTAAAAGGAACCTTTCTGCGAAAAAAATAGACAATCCTTCCTATATAAAGCGCAAGCTGGCTCAAATGAAAGAATTTACCGAACCGAAAGAAATTACTATTTCCGCCAACGAGAAGCAATATTTATATTACAGCAAGTCAACAATTTTAACAAAATTGACTTACTATCCTTACGTACAGCTTGGAGTAATATTACTTTTCATTATGGTTTCTTATTTCGCCTTCAGTTACTCGAGAAAAGCAGAACAGAACCAGGTGTGGGTAGGATTATCAAAAGAAACAGCTCATCAGTTAGGTACACCTATATCCTCTCTCCTTGCATGGCTTGAAATGATGAAACTGAAAACGGAAAATACTGATATGCTCCTGGAACTTGATAAGGATATAAAACGGCTGGAGAAGATCACTGAACGATTTTCAAAAATAGGAGCCCGGCCTTTATTAAGAAAAGAAACCATTCAGAACATAATAACTACTGCCATAAATTATTTAAAATCCCGCTCTTCCGACAAAATAACCTTTAATATAAATATGCCGGCGGAAGAACTGGTGATACCATTGAATGCCTCTCTTTTTGAATGGGTAATAGAAAACGTTTGTAAAAATGCCATTGACGCTGTGAACGGCTCAGGGGAAATACAGCTTACAATATCAGATCATACACAGGTCATATATATTGATATATCAGATTCCGGAAAGGGTATTTCAAAAAGTAAATATAAAACAATATTCAAGCCCGGTTACACTACAAAAGAACGGGGATGGGGACTGGGTCTGTCGCTGACCAAAAGAATAATCGAAGAATACCATGATGGTAAGATCTTTATTCATGAATCCGAGATTGGAAAAGGCACTGTTGTAAGAATAGTATTAAAAAAATAATGCTAAAAAATTACGGTTTCGGCAAAAAAGAAAGATTATCTCCTTCAAAAACCATTGAACTCCTTTTTAATTCAGGACATACATCCCTCCTGTATCCTTTAAAAGTATGCTGGATGGAAGTTGAAAATGTGTATAAATATCCAGCCAAGGTATTAATTAATGTCTCAGCAAAACAGATCAAAAAGGCTTCTGAAAGAAATATTTTGAAAAGAAGGATCAGGGAAGCATACAGGTTAAATAAACATATCCTGTATGATGCATTAAAAAAGGCAAACAAATCAATAGTACTTGCCTGTATTTATATAAGCCCTGATATTAAGAAGTATGAAGATATTGAAAAAAAGTTGAAAAAATCCTTTAGGGATATACTTAATGATTTGGTTTAAGTATTATTATCTATATATTTCTTTTTCAGATGTATATAAATTACTTTTGGCTGATCTTATAAAAACTCCTGATATTTTTGAAGTATTTATTTATTTAATATTTGTTAACCAGCTGTATTTTAGCATTTTAAAATGTGTGTATAAAAGGTGACAGACCACTTGATAAGGTGTCTGTCCCCTTTTCTTAATCCTCAAGTGTATCCCACCAGGTTTTCTTAAGTATTATTCCCGTAACCAGGATAATCGCGATAGTCACCATTAAAGACGGGCTTTGCCTGGTAACAATGAATATTGGCATTGCGATAAGTGCGGTCTGGCAGATAATCCCAATGAATATATTGAACATATCTCTTCCGAAATTTGTATTTTTCTTAAAATCAGGATTTTCCGCAACAACCTTTTCAAATATAGGTTTCCAGAAGCCCCATGGCCTTACCGTACTGTAAAACTTCTTCAATACTTCATCTTTCTGGGGCGGCTTTGCAAATGTTCCTGCAATGCAGCCTATCAATGAAATAAGCAGTAACAGCGGAAAGAAATATAACAGAATTATATCCTGTGGTATGGCAGGAAACAAGGGCGGAAGTATTTTGGGAAACACGAGTGCTGCCAAAATCCCGCTTAGCATGCCCCAGAAAAAACCGTGGCCGTTAAACCTCCACCAGTACCACTTCAATATGTTTGCTGCCATGTACCCTCCCCACAGGCCGGATACTATCCATTGCAGTACGCTGTTAACGTTTTTGGCAAAGAACCCGAAAACAACGCTGATGATCACTACTATGATCCCTGCAGCATAGTTAACTATTTTTATCTGGCTGTTGTTAGCATCCGGCTTAATATACTTAAGGTAAATATCATTAATAATATATGCCTGTGCGGCATTCAAAGTTCCTGCAAATGTTGAGTTAAATGCTGCCAGCAGTCCTGCAAGCAATAGTCCCAGTATCCCTACCGGCGCAAACTCATTTATTGCAGAGGGCAGTATTTGTTCAAAATCTATCCTGCCAGCAACCAGAAGGTCGAGTTTATTATAAAAGATGATTGCCAGCACCGCAAAACCTGCTATAAGGAAATATCTTATGGGATTCAGTATTACAGATACAAATCCACTCATTTTTGCTGCTTCCTTAGGGCTCTTTGTTGCCAGTATTTTCTGCATGTCATAATTAGGTGCCGGGCCTGCGGCACTTATAAGTATGCCTTTGAACAGCATAAGGCCAAAGAATAAAGAGAACAATGAATATCCGTCGCTTCTTATCTTGTCATTAACTTCACTGATTATTCCGCTCCAGTCCATGTTAAGGTTTATCCCGAAAAACGGGGAGAACCAGCCTTCGGGAACAATCATCTGGTTTACTGCCAGTGCCCTTATCGCAATGATACCTATTACCAGTGATGATACGGTCATAATGGCATACTGCACAACGTCCGCCCATACTATACTTATCATACCTCCCAGTACAGCATAAAATACTGCGAATGCCGTAAACACAATGCCGTAAAAATGCGGCACAAACTCCGGCCTTATATTAAACGGAAGAAATTGCGATACTACTTCCCAGGGAATGAATATCTCTATGAACTTCCCCAGTCCAATAAACCCATATGCCAGGAATCCCAGGCAGCTTATCAGTGCGAACACCACAACGATATTATGCGACAGGGATGCTCCCAACCCCCTTCCGAACCTTGTAGATATCCATTCCGCGCCGGTAGTAACATTTGATCTTCTCAGCCATGCCGACAGGTAGACCATAAGGAAAACCTGGTTAAATACAGGCCACAGCCATGGTATCCATATACTTTTCAGCCCGTATACAAATGCAAGGGTCACCAGCCACATCGTGCCTGATATGTCGAACATGCCCGAAGCATTTGACAATCCCAGCATATACCATGGCAGCTTGTTGCTCCCGAGAAGATAGGACGATTTACTTTTCTGCGCCCGGTTTTTCAGTACCAGGCCGATTACTACTGTTGAAAACAGGTATAAAAGAATAATTGAGATATCCAATAATTGTAATTTCATTTTGCTATTATTTAATAAATACCGTAGTTCCGTATTTAGTATATTACAACCTGGCAGTGATTTCCCCTGAAAGTGTTTCACTGAATTTTCAGAGCATGAATATAATTAATTGTTTTAAAAAAAAATAAAATTAGTATTTAAAACAAAAAAACCCGGCTAGAGTTCTTCAATTTTCTGCTTCAGTTCTTCTGAGTTTATCGGTTTTGGAGTGCTATCCTGTATCTGATTATCCTCTTGAATACCTTCGTCTATTTGTTCTAAAACACCTTTTATCTTCTTCTCAAGATTTGACTTATATCGCTCTACAGACATACGCCAAACAAAAGTGTATCGATTTGAAGCACTCTCAATTTTTGTCCCATCCATGTATTAAACATCAAGACTTACATACCCCAAATGGACAAGTACCAAAACTACTTGTGTAAATAATGAGTTGATATGCTTTATTAGGCGTTTACTTCGGAAATCATTAAAATGCAGCTGTGTTTGGGGAATTGTTTTCCCGAAAGTCACATATAGTGAATGCTTTCCTTTAAAGCAGCCTCCATTTTACGGCAAGAATATATATTAGACAAATAACTGTAAAACAACACCTTCAACATCATTCCTGGATGATACCCCGTACAATCACCTAACTTATAACTATTCGTTATGATGGAGATGTCAATATCATCAACAATTTTATTCACAAAACGTACTGGAGAATCTTTCGGAATATACTCGTCAAGCCGAGTTGGAAATAATTCTGATTGTCCCTGATTGTATTCTTTTAAATTGATCTTTTTCATGCCTTAATATACTAAATATCAGGCATATGGCCCACTAACGGCTCGCTATTTTATTAACAATCAAAATCTTAAATCTGAATAAACAAAAAGGGTGTCCAAAAATGGACACCCTCTTTGTTTTTTATTTGAAATTTTCTTTATTTAACAACAGAAAATTTGTTTTTGCCAAGAAGAACATCATTGTTATAAACAGAAACATAGTATAATCCTGTGCTAAATCCACTAAGATCTACCGGGTTGCCGTTATAATTACGTATTCTTAATACTTCCTGACCAATAATGTTGTTGATTCTAACTTCAACTCCTGCTACATCAACATCAATATTTAAGAAGTCTTTAGCTGGTGTTGGGTATACATTGATAGTCTTTGTTACTGTAGTATTAGCAATTCCTAATACTGGTCCATCTATTAATGTAACTATCGCTGCGCTATCCATACCGGGATCTATATCCCATGCATTACAATCAACTAAACTCGTCATTCTCCTTGTTGTAGGATCTGCTTCATCAGCATCAACTTGTTGTATCTGAAGACCAAATGTGTTACCATTGTGAGGTACATAAGCCATGCCAGCACAGTCTTTTTCTTCAGCCCACTTGAAGCCAAATTCATAATCATAATAGTCCATGTCAATTAAATATCCAGCATAAAAAGGAGTATTATGATACCAGTGAGTTGCAATAAATGCTGTATCAATCACATCCTGAAACCAGAGTGAAAGATGCTGTCTGTGACCACGGTCTGCGCCAGTCTTACCAGCTTGGGAATCATTACAACCATATCCATCAGCCAGAGCTGGAAGATGATTAACATCAAGCATTATTTCAGTCCTGTCAGACTTCCAGTCGTCAATGCCAGTACACCATTGATCACAATGGCTGTCATCATCAACTGAAACCAGAAAATATAAAAGCGAATCATTCCACAACATCTTGAATGTTGGAGGAGC
>CAZBUF010000503.1:0-4150 GCA_964495025.1 uncultured Bacteroidales bacterium
CCTGGACAGTCAAAGCTTCCACGGGCTCATGAACTTCACCGTTTATTATTTTTTTTATCACCTTCGGTTGACCCAGCTGTAATTCATAACCTTCGCGGCGCATGGTTTCCACCAGAACAGACAGATGCAGGATTCCCCGCCCGAACACTACCAGCCGTTCCGGAGAGTCACTTTCCTCCACCCTCAGCGCCAGGTTCTTCTCAACTTCAAGGAACAGCCGTTCCCGTAAGTGCCTGGATGTAACATAGATCCCGGACTTGCCGAAAAACGGAGAATTGTTGATTGTAAAAAGCATGCTCATGGTCGGCTCATCAACAGAGATTGGCTCTAAAGCTTCCGGTTTGTCCAAATCAGCAATTGTATCTCCGATATCAAAGTTTTCCAGTCCCATTATGGCTACTATCTCACCGGATTTGACTTCTTTTTTTGTTTTTTCTTTTCCCAGTCCTTCAAAAAGATAAAGTTCTTTTACAACTGATTTATTTATCAGTCCGTTTCTTTGAACAACAGATACCTGGTCCCCCATTTTAATTTTTCCTCTATGTACTCTTCCTACGGCAATTCTACCGGTAAATGAAGAGTAATCCAGTGAGCTTATCTGCAATTGTAAAGTCCCGGGGTTATATTTTGGCGGATCAAAATAATCAATAATAGTATCCAGCAAATAAGTAAAATCTTTGGTTGGTGTCTTCCAGTCGGCAGCCATCCATCCCTGTTTTGAAGAACCGTAAACAGTAGGGAAATTCAGTTGTTCTTCCGTTGCATTCAGAGAATACATAAGTTCAAAAACAAGTTCATTTGCCTCTTCCGGGTTACAATTTGGTTTATCAACTTTATTAATCACGACTATTGCTTTAAGGCCCAGCTGTAATGCTTTTTGCAGAACAAATCGTGTTTGCGGCATAGGGCCTTCGAAAGCATCGACAATTAGCAGCACGCCGTCAGCCATATTTAAGACACGCTCAACCTCTCCTCCAAAATCCGAGTGTCCCGGGGTATCGATGATATTTATTTTTGTTCCTTTATATCTTACTGATACATTCTTTGATAAAATAGTTATCCCTTTCTCACGCTCCAGATCGTTGGAATCCAGAATCAGATCCTGCACCTGCTGGTTATCCCTGAACAATTTCACAAGGTGAAGAATTCTATCGACCATTGTTGTTTTTCCATGATCAACATGTGCAATAATTGCTATATTTCTTATATCCATAAAATTCCTGATAATTTAAAACGGCCTGCAAAAATAGTTAAAATAAAAATAGGAACAACTCCCTTTGGTCGCTGTCCTTACTATTTAATTTGCTACTATATCAGTGTAATGACATATTCCTTCGACCTGGCATCTTCTGCCTCCACTGAATAATTAGGAGGTGATGAGTAGTCATTAATAATATTTCTCTATTCCTCCAAATCCTGAGATTAACTTATTTTCCCTTGTTTTTTTAATGAAATTTGAAAGCCGTTTTTCGAATTCCTCCGGCCTTTCGCGGGCGCTGTCAATGTATGCAATACGTATTCTTTTATAAGATTCGGAGAACCTGTTATAATTTTCCCACACGGCATCAACCTTTTTCAGGACCTCTATAATGTCAGCGGGGGAAATAAAATCTTCATTAATTATCTCCCGGACAGTTTTTACCAGTGAAGGATGTATCATTTTTTCCTTTGTCAGCCATCTTAACCTTTCCTTATTAGGTTGTGAATAATTGCTTTTAGGCCTTCTTGGTGTGAATCGCTGTATGAAGTTGTTTTCATCAAATGTATTAACAGTACTGTCGATCCACCCGAAGCAAAGTGCTTCCTCAACGACATCGTTGTATTGAATACGCGGTTTACCCGAAGTTTTTTTAGGATAAACTAACCAGATTTCCTTCTCCTTATCAAAATTTTCTTCAAGCCATTGCCGCCATTCATTTCTATTTGCAAAGTAAAGGATTTTTACTTTTTTCATGTATATAATTGTTTTGTTGCATCCAAAAAATAATTACCAAAACGTTCCTGATGATTAATCTTCAGTAAAAATATCTAATCCTTAAATTCTCCAAAATCATGTGGAAGCGATTTAACTACTTTTCTTAACCTCGACTTCATCTCCATCAGTTTTTCCCTGTTTTCGGGCTGCCCTGAGACATTGTGCTGTTCGTTTGGATCGTTGTTCAGATAGTATAACTGATCATTATCGTAATATCCCGGATATATTTTATTCCCGCCATACCGGTCTTCTTCCTGTTTTCCTTCTATTGTAAATTCTCTTCTATTGGCAGGTGTAATCATTTGCTGCACTGCTTTTGGAAACCTGGTAGCGATGTATTTCCAATCCTTCATGACGATAGCACGCTGATAAACAACTTCAAGGTAAAGTGCATCCCGCTGCAGTTCTTTTCCTTCCGTGATATGGGACAATAAACTTATGCCGTCAACCTGGTAGTTATGCGGTATGTCGATACCGGCTGCCGCAAGGACAGTAGGCACAAAATCAACGTTGGTAACCAATGCATCGCTTATTGTTCCCGGCTGAATATTGCCCTGCCATGAAATAGCGGCGGGCAGATGTCCTGCAGCTTCATAACATGTCATTTTCCCCTGCCTGCCATTATCGCTTGCAAAGATGATCATTGTGTTTTCAGTTAGCCCCAGCTCATCCAGCTTTTGTAATAATGCACCAATACCATAATCCAGCCATCTTATAGCGGCCATTTTTTCAGGATAACCATCTCTGATGGTAGAAGCGATAATACTATCACGGGGAGGCATAATACCAGTAATTGGCTCGTCCAGCAGTCCCATTGCCGTATACCTGGGATCGCTCTTCATAGATTCCAGTGCATTTGGCTCATGTGGTACTGTAGAGTTAAAATAAAGAAAAAACGGCTTGTCCTTATTCTGCTCCAGGAAATCAATGCCGCCTTTTGCGACCATTCCTGTAACATAACCGCTTTCTTTCAATAAATGTGCAACTGTTTTTTCCTTACCGGGAATGATATCTGTATTCCAGCGAATAAATGCAGGATCATCTACCGGATAATTTTCTGATAATGCTTTGCTCCGGGAAGCGTATCTTCCTGTAATTGTTCCGTACCGGCTCGGAGTGGAAACAGGGGAACTTACATAAAAATTGGTGAACTTTATGCCGCTGTTGACTATTCTGTCCAAATATGGTGTTGGCATTACGCCATTAAATGCGCCTACTTCATTTAATTCGTGGTCGTCCGTATAAATGATAATAATATTGGGTTTTTTGGGAACCTTTTGTTTTATAGAAGAAGTACATTTGCAATTCAGGAGGCTAATTATCAAAACTATCTTTAGAAAAGAGAATTTTTTCATGTTTCATTAATTATGTTTATATGGTCAATGCTTTACATACACTGCGCTTTAGCGAATGTTTCATTCTCCCAGTTCACCATTGAAAAATAGCTCTTCTTTTATTAGGGCAATATTATTTTCTGTAGTTTTCCTCAATGATATGGTAATCTGGTTTTCCTCAAAATTATGATCAGATTCAGGTTTAGGAGGAAGAATATCCAAAAATTTTTCATAAAACTCTAATGCTAACCTTTTATTATTTAATTTATTTTGATATAACGAGGCGATATAGAAAATATACTCAGGTTTGGGATCGTATTTATATGCTTTCTCGTAACAAAGCAAAGCCTTATCATACTTCTCCAGTGTACTATAAACTGATTGCTTCTCAATATATAAAGCAGATATCACCAAAGGGTTGGGTTGCAGCAAGGAATCAGTTCTGTTGAAATAGAATAATCCTTTTTCCGGAGTTGGAGAACTTAAAAAATCTTTGCCAAGGTAATAACATGTTTCAACATCATTTGAATCTAATTCAAATGCCAGAAGTAAATGTTCTCTCGAGGTCTTAAATAAACTATTATTGAATTCACTTATTCCTAAATGTTTAAGAATAAATATGCTTGAATCACCTTCGTTTAATAAATAATCAAAACAAGTTTCTGCCGATTTAAAATCACCTTTATTAAAGCATGATATACCTTTAAGTTTAATAAATTTTTTATTCGTCGAATCCTTTTTCAGGACTATATCACAAATTTCAATTGCCCCGGCATATCTTTTATCTTTAAGATATAAATTGGCTAATTTACTGGTTATCAATTGGTCTTCATTATTTAAT
>CAZBUF010000504.1:0-17123 GCA_964495025.1 uncultured Bacteroidales bacterium
TAGCAATGTTTTGAAAAGGACTATCATTACTGACGCTGCATATAAAGAATATAAGAATAATTTGTCTCCACGCTCTTCGATATGTTTTTTCACAAACCTGGGACGTTCGCCGTCAAACTTCAGCAAATTTATCACTGATGAATTATTCAAAGGGTGGGAAGAAAATATACAACTTTTCCAGAAAGTGCAAATCCTGGGCTTCCAGCTAAATACAAGCAACGATCTTATATATAATAACATTTTTCTTAAATATATATCCGAGTATAAGTATAAACCTCATACTGTCTGGGAGAGCCTTCTTGACACCACGATTGATTTTAAACCGCAGTTTGTAAAAAACCACTACACTGATCAGAGCGAGATATTCGTGCAGGATCAAAAGAATAATATTTACCTGATAAACAAAGCAGGTCGGATATTGTGGAAATTTAATATTCCTGAGAAAATTAACAGTAACATATATCAAATAGACCATTATAAAAATAATAAGCTGCAGATACTTTTCAGTACAACAAATTATATTCATGTTATTGATCGCAACGGGAATTATATAGAGAGATATCCTGTAAGACTCAGATCTCCTGCAACAAACGGGATGGCGCTCTTTGATTATGAAAACAATAAAAACTACAGGGTATTTATAGCATGTGAAGATAAACATGTGTACGCATATTCAACCGACGGTTCACTTTTAAGTGGCTGGCAGTTTGACAAAACGGAGGGAAGGGTGGATCATCCCATAAACCATTTCAGAGTGGATAATATTGATTATATTGTTTTCGGCGATGAGTTTAAAACTTATATTCTTGACCGCAAAGGTAAGGCAAGGACATATGTTAAGGATATATTCCCGAGATCGGCAAACAACAATTATTTACTTGATAATAAGGATAATACAGCAGACTCACGAATTGTTATAACTGACACTTCAGGGATTGTTTGTTATATTTACTTCAATGGAAATATAAAGAGAATGAATTTTGGTAATTTTACACCTGATCATTTCTTTGATTTTAAGGATATGGACGGCGACGGAAACAGAGATTTTATTTTTCTTGATAAAGGGTCCCTTAGTGTATTCACGAATAATAAGAGAAAATTATTCAGCTACAATTTTAATGAAGATATTACATCGCCGCCTGTTTATTATCATTTCTCTTATACTGACCGGAAGCTGGGGATTGTATCGAACAACAAAAACGTTATTTATCTGTTAAATAATGACGGGACACTTTATAAAGGATTTCCTTTGAGAGGGAGCACATTATTCAGTATCGGATATTTTAGCAGTGTATCATCTCAATTTAATTTAATAGTGGGAAGTGATGATAACTTCTTACTTAACTATTCCGTACAATGAGAAAAAACATAAAATTATGAAACTACTTAAGGTAATGCCAAAAATTGGGGTATTTCTTCTTTTCATATTATCCTTTGCCTTTTATTCATGTATGAAAGACAAACTGGATTTTGATAAGATGTCTAACCGGATTGAATATAATCCTAATCTGAATGCACCCCTTATAAAAGGTTCATTTTCAATTGAGGATCTTGTGAATCAGGAGGATGAAGATTCGGCCATTGTATTCAGAGGTGATGAAATAATTTTATATCTCAAGATGGATTCTGTTTTTGATTTTGATGTTTCCAGTGTCGTGGATATTCCTGAGCAGGACGCTATAAATTATAGTATTCCTTCCGAGCCGATACCGATTGATATACCCATATTCTTCGATTATATATATACAATACCTCAGAGTGAAGCATTTGAGATAGCACTTGAGAATAATATGCGGATAGACAGTCTTGTCATGAATTCGGGGTCTCTAAGTCTGGCTATTGCATCTACTTTTAATATAGCAGGAGGATTACAGGTTAATATACCAGCTATAAAGATAAACAATGAGGAATTTAATGAATATATAACCTTAAGCGTTCCAACAGGAGATTTAGATACAATGGTAATAGAATTTCCTTTGGAGAATGCGGTTATTGCACCGGATAATTCCACTTCCGGCACAAGCCTGATTGATGTTAATTTTACAATTACTATTGCTGTTCATAATGGGGATACGATTAAAGCAAACAGCAGCACTGAAATAGAATTTAATATCAGGGGTTTGGAAGATTTTGTATCGGTTTTCGGGTATGCCGGTGATTATTCATTTGTTGAAGATACGATTATTGAAACCGGCCTGGAAAATATTGAGGGACTCTCCGGTGAATTTGCAATAACTAATCCTGAGATCAACCTGTATTATACTCATTCGTTCGGGTTACCAATTGGATTTGATTTGTATATTAACGGGTATTTTGCCGATGGTGACAGCGTTGTCATTGATCCTGAAATGGAAATAATGGCAGTTTCTTCAGATTATTTATCGCCTGAAGTTAGCGGGTCACTGGAGATAAACAGGAGCACAATACCAAATATTGATTCATTCCTTGTATTTCCTCCTCCCAGTGAGATAGGATTCGGTATTTCAGCGAAGGCTAATCCTGATGGTGACACAACAGCAACAAATTTCGTTCTATATGACAGTAAGATTTTGTTAGGAATGGAGGTTGAAGTACCACTGGAGTTCAGGGCTAATTTGCAGTTCAGGGATACGTTCAACCTTAATCTGAAAATTGATTCGACTGAGGAAATCGATTACATTGAATATGGTGGTTTAACTTACAGCTTCAGGAATGAATTTCCGCTTAACCTGGATGCTATGATAATCTTATATGACTCGCTGAACAATACTAATCTTGATACATTAAGGTTAAGTGAATCGGAAGAATATTTTATCACTGCAGCCCCGGTAGATCAGGATGGATTGACCTCTATGGATGAGGTCAGGGACTATACGGGAGAAATAATCCTTGATAAAGACCAGATTGACAGGTTTTTTAATGAAGCAGACAAGGTAATTTTCATTGCAAAAATTTCTTCATACGGTGCCAGTGTTGGCGTAAATGATGTTAATACCCCTGTAAGATCTGTAAAGATCATGAAAAACTATTCATTGGATTTCAGATTTAATATTGACACTAAAATTCATTATATAAAAGAATCAGATTAGCAATCCAACTTTAATTAAACAGATATGAAAGCCAACATTAAGATTATCCTGGCAAAAAATAAAATATTCATTTACAGGTTAACCTTTATATGTATAATAATATTCTTTGTTAAAAGTGATTTAATCCGGGCACAGCAAAGCAATACCCTTTATTATATGAAGGGGGTCCCTCAGTCAAATATGCTGAATCCTGCTACACGGCCTCCGTGTAATCTTTTTATCGGGCTGCCTTTGGTTTCGTTGTTCCAGGTATATATTGAAAATAGTGCATTTAGCGTGAGTGATGTAATGTGGCAGGACGGTGATTCAACAAGGTTATTCTTCAATGAACTGGGATCCCAGGATGATTTCCTGAAGAATTTCGGGAAAAGCAATTTTATTTCTGCTGATTTAAATACCAATCTCATATCATTCGGGTTTCAATCGGGACCTACATATATAAGCTATAGCCTTGCTGAAAGGGCGTCGTTCAGGTTCTCCTATCCCGGTGATTTATTGGATCTTCTACTAAATGGCGTTGAGCAAGGTGATGAGTTTGATCTCAGTGGTTTTGGGATTGAGGCATATAGCATGCTGGAATTTGCAGTGGGCGTTTCCCGTGAGATAAATGACCAGCTTACAGTTGGCAGCAGGGTTAAAATTTTGTTCGGGCATGCAAATATCTCAACCCGGAACACGGACATTAAACTTATTACGGATTTTAACTGGACAATGCGTTCCAGGTTTGATTTAAATGCTACTCTGCCATTTGTTGATATACCTGTTGACGGGAACGGAGATTTCAGGTTTGATGATGTAGCCGTTCAGGATAGTGGCATAAGTTCGGTTGATATTGTCAGGATGTTAACAGGTAATAAGGGTCTGGCAATAGATTTGGGGGCACATTTTAAGCCAATAGATAATTTAACAATATCGGGAAGCCTTATAGACTTTGGCTTTATAAGATGGAAGAATAATACCTATAATATTACCCAGGATGCGGAATATATATATGAAGCACTGGAAGTTGACATAAGCGAGCCGGATGTTACTTTTGATAATTTTCTCGATACACTGGAAAACACATTTGTGTTTAGCAGCACTGAAAAACCATATACTTCATTTCTTGCCGGGAAATTATATCTGGGTGCATCATACCAGATAATTGAAGAAATAGGTGCAGGGATATTGTTACGTTCGGAAATGTTTAAAGGACACCTCAGAGAACAACTAACCCTTTCTGCCAATTTCTACCCGATTAAGATGGTTGCCGCTTCTTTGAGTTATTCAATGATGAACAGGACATTTAATAATTTTGGATTTGGCCTGTCATTAAAGCCGGGCCCGTTCAATATTTATGTAGTTAGCGATAATATTCCACTGACATTTGCCGTTGAGCAATCATCCAACATCCCAATTCCCAATAAAGCAAGAACACTGAATGTCAGGTTCGGTATTAACTTTATTTTTGGCTGTAGTAAGGAAAAAAGCAAAACAAAAGATTTGCCCCTGATTTAGACGGTTATTTATCTGTGCGGCGAAAAAAAATACTAATTTTATGGGTTATTAAATTTATATGAAGTGGTTTTTCTAAGGTTTATATTATTACTGATCATAATTTATTATCTGGGTAAATTTATTTTCAGGATATTCTTCCCGTATTTATTTCAACAATATGTGAACAGGGAAACGGGAGGTAGTGGATATAAAAAGGAAAACCAGGGACAGAAGCGGAAAAGGGAAGGTGAAGTAACAATTGATTACTTAAGCAAAAAACAGAAAAAAATAGGAAAAGATAAAGGTGAATACATTGACTTTAAGGAAGTTAAGTAATTTGTGATAACTACATATCTTTTATCTTTTTTGCCAGGTTTGAAGCAAATACAAAATTATTAAGGTATTTGTCTTCGGAATTAAGTATCTCAGCACTTGTCCCTTCCCAGCATTTCACTCCTTCATGTATAAATACAACCTTCTCTCCAATTTCCATTACCGAGTTCATATCATGTGTGTTTACAATAGTAGTTATGTTTAATTCATGGGTAATATCACTGATCAGTTTATCAATGACATTAGCGGTTATGGGATCCAGTCCTGAGTTCGGCTCGTCGCAGAATAGATATCTGGGAGACTGCACTATTGCTCTTGCTATGCCCACGCGCTTTTTCATTCCCCCGCTAAGTTCTGCCGGATAAAGCCTGTTAACATTTTCAAGATTTACCATTTTTAAACATGTATTTACCCTTTCTATCTTTTCTTCAGTAGTCATATCAGTAAACATCTGCAATGGAAAAATTATATTTTCCTCAACTGTCAGTGAATCAAATAAAGCTGTACCCTGGAAAAGCATGCCCATTTCCTTTCTTATATCCTGTTTCTGTTTACCTGTCATTTCCAGGAAGTCCCTGCCGTCAAAAAATATGGATCCCCTGTCAACAGGGTGTAATCCTACAATCGATTTAAGTAATACTGTTTTTCCTGAGCCACTTCTTCCGATTATTAAGTTTGTTTTACCCTGATCGAAGGATACGGAAATGTCCTTCAGCACTGTTTCATTTCCAAAGGTTTTATATACATTGTCTACCTGGATCATTATGAAAGCATTAATTGAGTTAATATTACATCAAACAGTAAAATGAGAATACTACTGTATACCACGCCTTTAGTGCTGGAACGGCCTACTTCCAGTGCCCCTCCTTTTACATAATAGCCATAAAAAGCAGATACTGAAGTAATTATAAATGCATATACAACAGTTTTTACAAGGGCGTAAGTTACATAAAAAGGTTCGAACCAGTACTGTATGCCGTAAATGTAATCAGCTGAAGTGACCGCACCGGTTATTATTGCAGCAAGCCATCCTCCAAAGATACCGACTATCATACTAATTATTGTTAGCAGGGGATTGAAAACAACAGCTGCAATTATTTTAGGAAGGATCAGGTAACTGGCAGAATTGATGCCCATCATTTCCAATGCGTCAATTTGTTCTGTTATTCTCATATGGCCTATTTCAGATGCAATATTTGAGCCTACTTTACCGGCCAGTATCAAGCCTACCATAGTGGAGGAAAATTCAAGCAGGATAGTATCCCTTGCAGTAAGGCCGATCAGATAGAGTGGTATCCAGGAGTTCTCAAGATTGTAGCGCGTTTGTAATGTAATAACTGCTCCAATAAAAATTGAAATGATTATCACTATTCCTATCGAGTTAAGACCCAGATTCTCAATCTCAACTACAGTCTGCCTTACATATATTTTTGTCTTTTCAGGTTTTGAAAATACCCTGAATATCAGCAGTACGTATCTGCCTAAAACAGTAAAGATTCCCATCTCTGATGATTTTATATTAAATTATATGTATTATCGTTTCAAATACCTAATATATCATAATTTCTGACACATCTGTAACATATGCAGCAAATTCTTTCATTAATAGTAACAAATGAGATAACTAATTTAATTAATCCGGATAATATATTAATACATTAGAATATTAAAACTATTACTTAATTAAATTTATTAATTTAGGGATGAATAACAGATTTTTATTATTTTGATAAAACTCTGATATGAGTTTTTCATGTTGAAGCTGATTTCGCCGGGTTCAACAGGATTCAGCAGAGCGGGATTGAAAAGAAGACTAGTAACTTAAATAATTGTGTATGAAAGAAAATTCCTTTTGTGTTATTATGGCGGGCGGTATAGGAAGCCGTTTTTGGCCTCTAAGCAGAATGAAAAAGCCAAAACAGTTTTTGGACATTATAGGTACGGGTAAAACTTTTTTACAGCAGACTTATGACAGATTAAAAGGTGTTATCCCGACTGATAACATATTTATCGTAACAAGCAGTGATTATGGCAATATTGTAATGGAACAATTGCCTGGTATAAAAAAAGAACAGGTAGTACTTGAACCGATAAGATGTAATACGGCCCCGTGCATTGCCTATGCAAATTATAAAATAAGGAAGATCTGTCCTGATGCAAATATTATTGTTGCACCGTCAGATCACATAATATTGAAGGAAAATGAATTTGTTGAGGTATTAAAGAAAGGGCTGGACTTTGTAAGTAAAAATGACTGTTTGTTAACATTGGGAATTCAACCCCACAGGCCGGAAACCGGCTACGGGTACATACAAATTGAAGGCGATAAGAAGACAATAGAGTTGAACAGGAGTTTAAGAAAAGTAAAAACATTTACAGAAAAGCCTGATCTGAAGATGGCTGAATTATTTGTTGAAAGCGGTGACTTTTTCTGGAATTCGGGTATATTTTTCTGGTCATTAAAATCAATAATGCGTGCATTTGAAAAGTATTTGCCTGAAATAGATAATTTATTCGGTGAAGGGACTGATATATATAATACTGATGATGAATATGATTTCATACAAAAGACGTACCCGAAGTGCAGGAATATATCGATCGATTACGGGATCATGGAAAAAGCGAATAATGTGCATGTATTGTGTTCGGATTTCGGCTGGTCAGACCTGGGAACCTGGGGTTCTTTGTATGAGAAACTTAAGAAAAACAAAGAAAATAATACAATAACAGGTAAAAATGTATTTACTTATAATACAAGTAACTGCCTTATTAATATTCCGGATAACAAACTTGTGGTTATACAGGGCCTGAACGATTATATACTGGTAGAATCGGATAATATATTATTGATATGCGAAAGGAAGGATGAGCAGAAGATTAAGCAGTTCGTCAATGATGTAAAGCTTGAGAAAGGGGAGAATTTCATTTAATAGAAAAAGGGACAGCGCCCTTTCAAGGGCGCTGTCCCTTTTTACATATTTTTTTATTTTAATATTCCCAAAGGTCATGTTCCATTTCAAAAAGCCATTCTTTTTGTTTATCAGCTTCCAATAAAGCATCAAGACCCAGTGCATAAGATATTATGCGCCTGTTATTATAAACGTTTGATATCCCTATGATAAAGCTGCTGAATCTTCTTTGCATAAAGAAATCGTCAAATGATATACGCTGGGCATCATTATAACGGTTAAATATTTCATGGTTAGCAAGTAATGGCCTTACTTCAGGGTAATATACCCAGAATGTTTGTTTTCTTAAGATAAGGTCAGTAGGCAGGCCCTGATCATCAAGCTGATTATATACCCTGATAGGGCTCATACCAACAATCCTGACTTTCATCACTGAATGGTTCTTGTTAAAAAACCATTTCTCCTTTACCATAATTTGTTTTACTTCATCTGTTTTTCTTTCCTGTTCCACCATTGTCTGGACTATCTGTCCGTCAGGATCAATAGTAGGAATTGTATCTATTCCCGCTTCAAAGACTTCATCTATCTGGTCCCTTGTCATGGGAATAGTAAATTCATTTAATGGATCGTCAGTTGAGAATGCACGTACACCTTCATTATCTATCCCATACAATAACAAATCAACCAGGTTCAACCGATCGCCAATAGGTTGAGTGGGATAATATAAGGATAAGTTTTGTTTTTGTTTAAGGTCTATTATTCTATACACATCTTTGGCCCACATGACGTCAGCTTCACGGACATATGTATATGGGACAGGCATCTTATTAGGAATATGTTCTCTTACATATACTTCTGTTAAAATATCCTGTGCAGGTAGTTTCACTAATGATACTGCCATCAAAGATAATCCAGTAAACAATATACTAATTCGCTTCATTATATATTTGTTTTTTAAGATTAGTTTATTCTAAAATTAATTGTCTGCAAACTTCTGACATCTCCCTCCGGCCCGACAGCTTTTATATCCTGAATATACAGGGGGCTTCCTTTTGACAATCCCCGTATAATATCTTTTTGTTTTTGAGTAAACCGGTTGTTATTTGACTTGGCCTCCTTAACAAATCCCTGTACAATAGTCAATACATCAAATTCTGTTACAGTAAATGTCAGGTCGAACTCAAAATTATCCATAATCGCGGCAACACCGAACTGAGCAAGCAGAATATTTTTATTTATCGCTCCGCCACTCTGGTTATTAACCATGGCTATAGGTGTTGGCACTGTTTTTACACGGAATTCTTTTCTGTCAACTTCACGCTTTACTTTATCTATCTCAGCGCTTACAATAACAAAGCTATTTCCCGGCCTCCTGGGCCTGACGACCCATGATTCACCTTTTCTTTTTATTTCACCGTTGGTTATAGAAGCAAAAACCTTATCGGGTGCTATACCTGCAACTGAAATATCCACAGGATTATCTACTCCCAGGTAAAACAGGTTCATTCTGGTTGGGGAGACAACAACATTTCCCTGGGCTACCTGGTAAGTTTCAGTGAATGGTTTTCTTATGGGATTACCTCCGGGGCCGATAATTTGTATTATACCGCCCCAGTTTTTATATCCCAGGCTTGTGCCCTTTATTTTCAGGAACCCTTTTCCGCCTTCAACACGAAGACTGTCATATCTGACACCATCCTTCAGCTGATAGTCGATTATATTTCCATTTTCGTCTTTTATTATTTTATATGGCTGGTCTCCTGAAGTTATCCACACCTTGGGAGGTTGAGTAGTGTCTCTGGCTGCAAGAAAGACCTGGGCCTGATATTCATTCCCCTTGATTATGTAATTTGAATTATGTATAACAACTGCTTCAATCTCATTAAATTTCAAATCTCCTGCGTCAATCTGGGAATAGAGATATTTGATCATTTCAGATTCTGCATTTCTGATATCGATCTGGAGGCTTGACATTATTGCAATAAATCCCACCAGTGGTGAATGCCCGAACTTATGTTCTTCCCATCTCATATGTTCAGTACTTCGGCCTCTCCTGGTTTCTTTAACATGATCCTTGGTATCCAGCCCGTTTTCCAACGATTCTCTAAGCTTTGTGTTATCTTCGGGAACCATATCCAGTAAAAACGCCCGGTATTTTATAATCATCTTTTTAAGCAAATTAGCTTTACAATCCTCTCTATATTCACTGCCGATCATAATTCTTTTGGGCGTATCATAATCCGTAACAGCTTCAATCCTATCCCTGTTTATTGTTTTACCTTCAATTGCTTCATCGTCTTTAGCTTCTATAACAACTTCAATTTTCAGGTCCTGAATATGATCATAAAGTTTATTTGCTTCCTCTTTTACCTGTATGGCGAGATCTCTCCAGCCTGATACCTTAGCTTCACTTATTGCCAGCTGTTTATCGAACTCATTGTATACTTCCTCGTTCTTATCCTGTATTGTCTGTGCAGTTTTATTCAATCCCTCATCTATTATTGAGAAGGCATCAAGCACACTGGTTGACACATTAAGTGCAAGCAGTGCAGTAAGCACCAAATACATCATGCCGATCATTTTTTGTCTCGGGGTTTCCTTACCGTGAGCCATACTCTAATATATGAGAATTAGTATTAAATATTTATTTTTTTATCATTATGTTCATAGCAGAGAGCATGTTGCCATAAATAGTATTTAATGATGAAAGATTATCTTTTAATTTTGATATCTCTTCCTTATACTTATTTGTTTCTTCAACTGATTCCTTAAGGTTTTTAATCATGTTTCCCAGTCCGGAGTATACTTCCTGGGAACCTTTCATCTGGTCATTGCCCCCTTTAATTTGCATTTCATACACTGCATTGAGAGCTGCCAGGTTTTTATTAAGTGACTCCAGGTGATGTTCATGATTTTTACTTCCTATAGAAATTGTATTTTGCTCGCTTTTTATTGAATCGGCAATTTGTTTATATGATTCAGCAACTTCTGAGCCTGACTTGGTTATAAGATCTGCCGACTGAAAATATGCACCTGCAAGGTTACTTGCTGATTCTTTTATTGATTCAGTAGTGTCGGAATATGTTTCCTTTAATGAATTCACTGAGTCAGCGGCATTTTGCAGATTATCCAGGAATGCTTTTGTTGCAACCGAGGCATTTGATATATCTGCAATATTTAAAACCGTCTCATTCAATTTGTTAAGGCCGTCTCCCAGGTTCTTTATTATTTTTTCATCGATGCTGACATCACTAAGAAGGCTTTCAATCCTTTCGATAGGCCTTTCCCCTGTACTTAATGCACTTTCCTTGAAATGTTCAATTTCATCTTCATCGCTCATGCCGGCAAGTTCAGGATATACTAAAGTCCAGTCAAGTTCTTCATGCAAAGGCTCGAATGCCGAGAAGAAAAAAATGGTTGCTTCAGTAAGCAAACCCATAGTAAGACAGAGGCCTGCTCCTTTCCAGTGCTGGATTTTAAATAACGCCCCAATAATTACCACTGAGGCACCAATGCCATATAATTTGGACATGAAATTTTTCCAACCTGAACTTTCAACAATATCCGTAATGCTTGCCATAAAATTTAAACATTTAGTTAGGTTAATAATTAATTAGTACCCATATATGATCTTACACACCTGAATCCTATATATGATTTTGCCGTATCCTGGTATTCATAACTTCTCACCCCGCATTGCAGATAGTAGCCTATATCTTTCCATGATCCGCCACGTATGACCTTTCTTTTCAATACCGGAGGATCATCCGGTTTTGCATTGTACCTGTAATCGGGATTTAAATCGTGTGAGAATACGTAGGCCGATTCATCATAGGCACTTGACGTCCATTCTGCGGCATTTCCGGCCATATCATATAATCCGTATTCGTTTGGCTGATAGGTCCCGACTGCGATGGTTATAACCCCTCCGTCATCTGCATAATTTCCTCTCAGGGGCTTGAAGTTAGCAAGGAAGCAGCCTTCCTTATTACGTGTATAGTAACCTCCCCATGGATACATAGAATGATCAAGATTGCCTCTGCTGGCATACTCCCATTCAAGTTCGATTGGTAACCTGTACTCATGAACACCCGGCTGCCTTGCCTGGCTGAGAGCGGTGTTTAAAAGCTGTGTTCTCCATATGCAGAATGCGGAAGCCTGTTCCCATGTTATTCCAACAATAGGATAGTTATCGTATGACGGATGCCAGAAATACATCGTAGTATAAGGTTCATTATAAGAATAGGTGAAGTCAGCAATCCAGCATAACGTATCAGGATATACATTAATAACATTACGGATGACAAATGATGATCGATCTCTGATTTCAATTCTTTCTCCGTCATTGTTTAAAATGAATCCTTCATACTGTTTTGTCTCAAAATTGTACCTGTTTGACTTTTTTGCTGCCTGTTTATAGTCAATCCAGAAGTATTCGTACATCAATTTTCTTGAATCTATTTCTTTTTTTCTGAAGAACCTTTCATTATCAGGCAGATACATATCGCTGAGAATCTCATTTATTTCCTCATCAGTGAAATCAATTTTCATATCCCAGTTTATGGCAGGAGGATCGATAGGATTGCCATAGGCATCATCAGTAATAACAAAGTCATCTAACTGTTCACCCAGCATTCTTCTCATTATGGAATCACGCACCCAGAAGATAAACTGCCTGTACTCATTGTTAGTTATTTCAGTTTCATCCATCCAGAATGGGTCAACAGTCACGGTTTTTGATAACATCGTCTGAGCATAAGCTACATCCTGATCATTTGGACCCATAGTGAAACTTCCCTGCGGAATAAATACCATTCCGAAAGGATCAGGCTCAAAATATTTTGTTCTGCCAGGTACCCCGGTTAATTCGCCGCTTTTAAAATTAGTACAGTTACTGACAAAAAGTAATACTATAACCAAACATAGATTAACTAATTTTTTCATAATCAAAGGTATTTATCTGAAATAGCAAAATTTTTATTTCTAATTTTCCTTAAATTTAATTATTTTTTTATAAAAATCTAATACTCTTATATTTTTGTGGTGATTTTTCAATGCCAATTTTAAAACAATAACTTACCGCCAGTTCAAAAGGCATTTTTGTATGCTGCATAATTGCTGATGTATCAAAATCATAGGCATAACCTATTTTAAGACCGTTGATAATTTCTATGCCCAGCATTCCCACCACAGCGCTTCCAGGCCTATATGTAACGCCAACCCAGAACTTTTTATTGTATAACATTGAAATATTTAGATCCAGCTTATGGATCGCACCGTCTGACTGTATCAGCATTGACGGCATCAGTTCAAATGAAGGATTTGCCAGTTGAATGTTATAACCGGAGGTTATATAATAATGCCGCTTAAGCTTTACATCCACGGGATCTTTGGCCGCTTCAACATATTTGAATATGCCTTCGTTTATATGTGTTGAGGATATCCCAACATAAAGTTCGTCTGTTTTATAAAAAAGGCCAAATCCAAAATCCATTGCAAAAATAGGATCTTCATTTTCAGGAATTGAAGGATCCTGTGAATAATCAATATGGTAGTCTGTGCCCGCTGGTATCTGCCAATCAGGTGTCAGCGTCCTGTTCTGAATATTAAGGGTTACTCCTATACCAAGCTTTCCGTTGCCGACATTTGCCCTGTAAGCATAAGTGGGCTTAAGGGAAATATCTTTGTAAAAGCCAATTTCATCATAAGTGATAGCGATACCGATGCCATGGTCTTTATTTAAAAGCCTGAAAGGAAAATCAATACCTCCGACAAAGCTATAAGGGGCACCCTCAATACCTGTCCATTGCTGGCGCAGTATTCCATTAGCGCATACAACATCATTGCTGCCGGCAGCTCCCGGGTTTACGGATAACTGACCAAACATATATTGACTAACCTGCTGATCTTGTTGTGCTACTGCTAGTAAAGGGATAATCAAACATAAGAGTAATAAAAAATACTTGTACATATTTTTTCTTTCCTGTTGTTTCTTTAGATGAGATAATTATATATTCCCCTGCTTTCCTTATATAAAAAGTAAAATAAGTAAAAATATTGTATTCATACAAATTAAAATTAACAGTTATCTGTTAATAAATCTAGAAAAACGGAGACTTTTTTACAAGCAGACAGTAAATTAAAAATTAACTAGTTTATTTTCTGGTAAGTTTTCCACCACAGGTCAGGAATTTCATGATTACACGCTTGCTGATATTCTTCGTGTGCACATGCAATAATTACTGAGTCGGACGAGCTTATCAGGGGAACTTCCATCCACCAGCGATTGGTGACCAGACTTTTATAAAAAGTTATTTCATATTCCATATCCTTGTGACTAACAACGAATACTTTAAAGTTGTCACTGCCGGATAAGGGATCTTCAAGCTTACGAACTGAATATCCTTCAATAAAATACCAGATTATTTGAGCGGCAAGACTGGCGGTTTGTAAATTATTTTCATACACAGGATTAACATCATAAATTCCAAAAGAAGCTATTGAATCACTTAATCCTGAATATTTTGCTATCTGGCAGGCTTCATTTGCCTGTAAGCCATTTGGAGAGGGGTATTTGCTGGCAGGAGCATCAGATTGTTTTATTGCGCTTATGTCAAAGCTTAAGATGTCAGCATCCCTCAGTACCGGTTCAACCATTGATATATCCGACCTGATAATGCCCAGTCCTATGGAATCAAAGAAAAGGCTGCTCAGAAGTTTCATGGTTTTTGGATCATTCAGGTACTGTTGATGACCGATATTAATATATTTAAGTAGCTTACTTCCGTCAGTTATGATTTTTGATAAGTATGATTTTGAATCGAATTTATCTTCATTATAATCAATAACAGGATCGACCGTCACGAGATTTATATTATTCTTAGAATTCTCAAATGCCAGATAGGTTGCATATGTTAGATCCTGAGTACCCCCGATAACTACGGACACAACCTGGTTATTTAAAAGTTCGGTCAGCACATCACGCAGTCCGAAATATGTATCATTATATGTATTCCCTTCCTTAAGATTACCAAGATCAATAATTTTCAGTTTATCGTTTATCTTATACAGCTGGTAAAGTCTTGCCCTTATCTGGTCAGGTGCGAGTGAGACCCCTTTGTTCAGAGAATTTCTGTCTTCAGGAATACCAAGAATAGCTATATCATAATCACTTATCTCATCTATAGGGCTACTGGGAGTATTAACCCTGATGTTACGGCTGAATACCGAATCACCCGGAATTTCAATATTTTCGGGTTTATCCAGTTCAACAGGATTAAAGTAATTATTTAAATCCATAGGCCTTAAATAACTTATTTCTTTGATCTCTTTTTTGTTTTTGCGGATTCACTGATGATTTTCATGCAGTCATCATAATCCAACGATTCAGGGTCAGTTTTTTTTGGCAGCCTGAAATTTTCTTTCTTAAAAGTCAGATAAGGGCCCCATCTTCCATTAAGGATGATAAGTTCCGGTTCTTCCCTGAATGTTTTGATTATTTTATTTTTGTCAGTATCACGTTTTTCCTCAATTATTTCTATTGCTCTTTTGGTACTTATTGTATAAGGATCATCAACCTCCTTTTTAAGTGAAAAGAATTTGGAATCATGTTTCACATATGGCCCGAATTTGCCAATACTTACAATAAGTTCTTTTCCTTCAAAT
This sequence comes from uncultured Bacteroidales bacterium, assembly GCA_964495025.1. GTDB lineage: Bacteria > Bacteroidota > Bacteroidia > Bacteroidales > UBA10428. Next base: position 15,452 of record CAZBUF010000504.1, read on the forward strand.
TCGCCCACATTTCTCGGGAGTTTAAATAGCTGAAGGGCTTCTTCCAGTGTTATCGATTCAATATTCTGGCCTTTGCGCAGGCTGGCAAATTTAGGTTTCTCATCTTTATCAGTAAGTGAATTTTCACCTATTTGTGCAAATGCGCCATATCTTCCCATCTTTACAATAATGGGCTTACCGGTGTCAGGATCTTCTCCCAGATGCCTGTCACCCTTGTTTAATTCCGATTTAGCCAGGGTCTGTTCAACTATTGGATGGAAATGTTTATAAAACCTGTCGATCATATGTGTCCAGTTGTTCCTGCCCGCAGCTATCAGGTCAAATTCTTCTTCTATTTTGGCCGTAAAGTTATAATCAAGTATTTCTTTAAAATATTGAACAAGGAAGTCGTTCACTATCATTCCTATATTATCAGGGAAAAGTTTTGCTTTTTCCGCTCCTGTAGTTTCTGATTTTGAACCTTCTGAAATATTATTCCCTTTCAGTGTAAGTATCGAGTATTTTCTTTCAGTACCTGGTTTGTCCAGTTTAAGGACATAGCCTCTTTGCTGAATCGTGGAGATTGTGGGGGCATATGTTGAAGGCCTGCCTATTCCAAGTTCCTCAAGTCTCTTTACCAGGCTCGCTTCGGTATACCGTGGGGGATGATAGGTGAATTTTTCTGTTGCATCAATCTTTTCCGGGGTTAGCGAATCATTAAAGTTTAGAGGAGGTAAAAGCCCTTTGGAGTTCTCATCCTGCTCTTCGTCATATGATTCCCTGTATACTTTTATAAATCCGCTGAATTTCAATACTTCTCCCACAGCAATGAATTTCTCATCAGCATTTGAAACATCTATAGTAACAGTCGTTTTTTCAATGAGGGCATCACTCATCTGAGATGCTACTGTTCTTTTCCAGATCAAATCATATAATTTTTTTTCGGCATTATTTCCTGAAATATCCTGCTTGTTGAGATATGCCGGCCGGATTGCTTCATGCGCTTCCTGTGCAGTTTTTGATTTCGTTTTATAATTTCTTATTTTAACATATTCATCTCCGAATTCTTTTGATATTATTTCCTTTGCAGCATTCAGGGCAGTAGCTGACAAATTTACGGAATCAGTACGCATATAAGTTATTTTTCCTGCTTCATAAAGCTGCTGTGCTATTTTCATTGTCTGTGATACTGAAAATCCCAGTTTTCTGCTTGCTTCCTGCTGTAATGTCGATGTTGTAAACGGAGGGGAGGGTGATTTTTTTGAAGGCTTTTTTGTTATGTTTGTAATGGTAAATATTGCATTCTTACATTTTTCAAGAAATTCACCTGCCTTTTTCTTTTCCGGCATTTTATCCTGCAGTTCAGCTTTGAGCTCGTATGTTTTATTGTTTTTGTCTTTTCCTGTAAAATCTCCTGATATTTTGTAATACGAGGTATACCGGAAATTTATTACTTCCCGTTCTCTTTCAACAATAAGGCGGACTGCAACTGACTGGACTCTTCCTGCGGACAATGAGGGGCCTATTTTCTTCCATAAAACAGGTGAAAGTTCAAAACCTACAAGACGGTCCAGTATCCTTCGTGCCTGTTGAGCAGCAACAAGATTATTATCAATGCCCCTGCTGGTTTTAATTGCATTCTTTATTGCGTCTTTTGTTATTTCATGAAAGACGATGCGCCTTGTATTTTCTT
>CAZBUF010000505.1:0-10187 GCA_964495025.1 uncultured Bacteroidales bacterium
TTACCTTGAAGGAAAAACATCGATTGATATTGATACGCTGGTAAGAATATCAAAACTGTTAAAAGTGCCTGTTAACGAGTTTTTTGATGAGTTACAAGGGTACAAAGATGAGAAAGGTAAACATCTTCAGGGAGCTTTGGAGCTGGTTGAAACTCAGAAAAAATTAATTGCAATGCTCGAAGAAAAATTGGTCAGTTATAAGAAAAGGCTAAAAGAGACTGGCGAAGGAGGCCGGGAAAATCCTTTTTAGACAGCTTCTTCTCAATAAAAGAATCCTGAAACAATATGAACTGAAGATTTCGTTTTTTAATGTGTTCTATTTTGCGAATTTCCCTAATTACAGACTAAATTCTTCAAATATCACATTTCGGTCGCGTACCACAAGTGTATCATTTACGGTATGCGTTTCATTGTTAACAGGATCATTATAGTAATATTCCAGATAAAGAACATCATGAGGATTACCTCCCCAGGAATCTCCATTTTCTACAAACTTTCCGGATCCGCCGGCGTTGTTTGGATCGCCACTAAAACTCTGCACTGTACAATTACCATCTTCATTAAACAGGAGTTCGATATTTACCAATCCGGGACTGGCTTCAGAACCTCTTCTGATTATATTAGATAATTCTACACTGTTTCTGCCGGTAGTAGTAACCATAACAAGTTCATCATCTTCAACATATTCGTTATGATAGGATGTACTAACACTGGTCTCTGAGGAATTGGTCATTACATCAACCCCCCTGCGTAAATACATTGCGTGGTATTCATTGATAAATTTTATTCCAAAGAGGGTGTAATCTTGGGGTAAAACCGACCAATCAGCATCGACCACCCTTGATGGATTAGCTACCGATGGAGTTCCACTAAGAACTGTATCAAGATTCTCAACTCCGGTAATCAACAGTGGAACTACATAGTTCACCTGATTAACGGGAGCAAAAGAGAGCGTATCATCAAAAAACGCATCGTTCAGTTGAACCATAATCCTACCCTTGGTTGAACCTGCAGGAATAGTAACCGGACTTGCAGTTTCTATTGTGTAATAACCTACCGGAAGCACCTTTACTATAGAATCATGCCCTACCATCAGTTGAGGAGCTAACTCAAAATAAACCCTCCGATCTTCTTTATTTTCATAGACTCCACCCATCGTTACTCCAATCTCGAACCGATGATTATTGTCGTTATCGTTAAAACCCAGGTCATATCTACCCAGAATAAGAGTCCTGGCAGGTGTTTGAAACGGGAAATAACAAGCTGTGGTTCCAAAATCCCCGAATTCGGTATCCTGGTTTTCGCAAGCCAAAATACCCAGAAGAACCGCGATTAATAGAAACAATTTTGTCTTCATTATATATTTTTTTTATTTACTTATACTTAATTTCTTAATCCCTACCATCCTTGATTTTGTTCAAGTGCAGGGAACTTTAATATCTCGTTATTCGGTATCGGTAAATATTTTGCATACTGAGGATAATCCCGGGTTTCAATAACCGGAATTTCCATATAACGTGAACCATCATGAAAATATCCGGATACACTTTCATTTAACGGGAGTCCCCATCGGCGTAAATCCCAGAATCGGTGTCCCTCAAAACAAAGCTCTAACCGACGCTCGTTTTGAATAAGAACACGCATATCTTCTTTGGAAGCAATAGAAGCCAGATAATCATCCGGCGTAATAATTCCTGCCCTTTCCCGAATAGCTGCAATTACATCCCGTGCAGTAATTCCTTCAACAGCATGATCGGGTCCTCCAATTTCATTGGCAGCTTCAGCCAGGATCAAATACAGTTCAGTATATCTGAAATAAACGTTAATGTGTTTCTTTGTTACTACACTGCCATCATTATTAATACGTATATCGCTACGCAACAGCTTCTTCAAATAATATCCGGTACGGGTTGATACCTCAGCGATCGAATCAATTCGATTAATACCACCGCCAAGACCGGTAATTACGTTGGCTCCCGAATAAAGCGAATTGCCATTATAAAGGATATAGGCGCTTAGGCGCGGATCACGATTTTCGTAGGGATTCTGAGGATCATAGCCATTCTCTTCCGTAGCAGGGTAGCCATTTGCCATTGGAAAAGCGCTAACTAAATTATGTGTTGGATTTATATCTCCACTTCCGTTTACTGAAGGAGGAAAATTCTGCTCCTCCAACCAGGAAGAACCTGTACGCTCTATAGTAGACCGCCAAAGAAATTCTGAACCTTTGATTTTAGTATCCGAAGTATAAAAATCAATAGCTGAATTCAATCCGGAAATTCCTCCGTTCATATTTATGAGTGTGGCAGCAGTATTGGCAGCCTTTTCATAATGTCCTGCACCATTTAAATATGACGGACTTGCAGCAAACAGCTCAATCCGTGCTTTTACAGCTTGTGCAATTCTACCTGAAATTCTCTGTTCATACTGCTTTCCATTGACAATCTTATATTGTCCAAAATCATACCCCTGATGTTTTGGCAGAACATCCCCTTCGTTATTTGAATAATCCATTGGTAGCAAGGCAATTGCGTTATCCAAATCTGAAATTATTTTATTGACAGTTTCTTCGAAGGACAATCTGGGAAGATTAAAATCGTCCTCAATAGTCAGGAATTCTTCATAGTAGGGTATTCCCAGTAACTGCCCCGAAACACCTACACCGGCATGTGCCTGCAAAATGTAAAAATGGTATATGGCACGCATTGCCAGCGCTTCACCCAGCAAGCGCTCTTTAAAAAGAAGGTTTATCGTATCGTTTTTATTCCATCGTACTTTATCGCTTTCGACAATTTCGGTAAACTTATTGATGTAGAAAATCTCATTGTAATAACCCCATCGCTGTACCGGATTGTACTGGGCAGATAATTGTCCGGTTGCCATTCGTTTATATGCATCATTCAGGTTATTGCTTACAGCATCATCCGTAGCGGCAACAGTAAAGTTTGTATGTGAGATCAGACCTGTATAGGCGTGTAGAAGAATTCCTTCAGCCGATTCGGGGTCCGATTCAACATAGTCGGGAGTCAGCCTGTTATCATCGATAGGCTCAAATAGATCCTCACAGGAAAACAATCCTGTGAAAAGCAGTGCTAGTGCTATATATTTACATAAATCTTTCATTTATCTGTATTTTATGTTTTAGAATGATGTTCTAAGACCAATTGTATAATACCGGTACTGAGGCCCATATCCGATATTCAGTTGCTGGTATTCTTTATTTTCTGCAATCCTAAGCAGATTAACTCCTGCAATATTTACGCTTAAAGCTTTCATTTTCAGTCTCCGGCATACATTCTCACCCAACTCACAGGTAAGTTGAACCCGCTCAATATCGAAATAACTGTTATCGTACAACCAAAAAGTAGAAGTCTGAAAGTTATGGGTATTATTGGTTGAGGATAACCGTGGATATGTGGCGGTATTATCCGTCTCAGGAGTCCAACGATCCAAAATAACTTCAGAGTACTTATCATTTCCGTCCACCCAATAATAATTGTTACTTAACAGACTTTCTCCACCCGTTTGAGCGATACCCAGAACAAATAAACTAAGTCGTTTGTATGTAAGCTTCATATTCATACCGAAAGACCAGGGGTGCCGCCATTGACCAATAAAAATTTGATCGTTAGCATCAATAACACCGTCATCATTCTGATCCACGTATTTAATATCTCCGGGTTGAACACTTCCAAATGCCGGGAAAGGCAAATTTTCGTTAAGTTGAAGATTTCCATACGCATCAGTACTGAAATCACTTTCTGCATAAAAACCTTCGTCCTCGAGGCCGAAATAGGCTTCCACCGGGTTACCCACCCGGTATTGGTAATCATAATTATAGATCTCGCTGCGTTTCATAACTTCCGATTTGGAGTACACCATGTTCATTCCGGCCTGAACAGAAAAATCATTCATGGCTTTCAAATAATTTATACCAAGCTCAAATCCGGTATAACTATCTTTATTGTAGTTAGAGTACTGGTTAAATATTGAATAGAAAGAAGGGTATCCGGCTTCCAGTTTTGTCAGCTGATTGTCCTTATTGGTTTTAAAGTAATTAAACTCTAACCACAGAGAGTTCAGTAAGTAACTCTCAAAACCAATATTAAGATCAACACGATCCTCAAATGTCATCTTATCATTAGCTCCCTGCGAAATGTCTCTGGCTCTGCTGTCATATGTATTATCAGCCCAGGTGAACCAGTCTCCCACTGTATAATTCTCTTCGTACAGGTAGTAAGAATTAATTCCGATATCCGATTTAATTATTCCTGCGGATGCCTTAACCTTCAAAAAGTTAATGAAACCGATTTCCTTTATGAAATTTTCTTCGCTTAGAATATAGGCTAAACCAACAGTAGGTGAGAAACCTCCGCGGTTGCCTTCGGGAAGCTTAATGGAATAAACATAGGCTGAACTAAAATCAACGAAAAATTTCTTTTTAAAATTATAGGATAATTGCAATCCGATATGTGAATTCTTGTCAGTTTGTATACTATCTGTTTGCTTATGTGAGTTTAAGTAGCCTACTAAAGTTGCATTAATCCCATGATCTTCCTTAAATAATTTCTGATAATTCAATAATCCGTAAAAACCTAACCGGCTCACAAAGCCATCAGTTGATACTCTTTCCGTTAAGTCTTTGCGGTCAACATCACCATAAGAAGTAAGACTCACAATGGAATCACCCATCCAATCGGGTTGGTAACGCTGATATTTATTTTCTATGGATAAATCATACATATCATAGAAATCGAAACTCAGGTATGTTCTGGCTGATAATCCCTCGGCAATCATATCCAGATCGAAATCGATGGAATTATTGAACTGGGTTGATCGCAAATTCGATTTAAGATATCCACCTGCTAATGTATTGGCAATAAGTGTATCACCCGGATAGGCCTGAGAAGTCCCCAGGAGCATACCATTGTATAAGTTAGCAGCCTCGATCTGGCTTTCCAGTGTTCCGTTTGCAGAAGTATCAACCATCATGGAAGGTGGCAGAAGAGGTGCATGAGTATTAGGTTTAATTGTGGTTCCGGCTGCAAACCAATCGATTAATGACGATTTATCGTTACTTACAATAGCAACTGCGTCGACACTGCTTCTGATCCAGTCATTTATTTTGAAATCGATATTACCCCGGACATTGAAACGGTTTGAACCCACATTGACATCGGGATTTAACTTTACAAAAGACTGATCGAAGTTCCAACCCATATTTACATAGTACTGCGAACTCTCATTACCACCGGCAAATTCGCTTACAACATCAGCCCTTGACGCGTAGGAACGCAAATACTCATCTGAAAAATAATCTACATTGGGGTAGCGATACGGATTGCTACCTGATCTATATTCTTCGATCAGCTCCGAATCGAATGAGGGCTCTAAACCATCATTAACGCGGGCTTCATTATAGAGTTCCATATACTCAGCAGATCCCAGGTATTTTGGTAATGCAAGGGGTTCCCTAACGCCATAACGTACATTTACACTGGCCGTTTTCTTATTAATCTGCCCACGTTTGGTATTGATAACGATAACACCATTTGCTGCCTGATTTCCATACAATGCAACGGCATTAGCATCTTTGAGCACAGTAATCTGATCAATCTCATCCATATTCAATATGTCAGGAGTACGCCCGATAACACCGTCAATTACAAACAGCGCATTGCCCAGCCCCCTGATATTGTCAGATCCTTGTACGCCAAGGAGCAATCCCTGAATATAGTCTCTGACATATTGAGTATGATCATAGGTCAAATGATTTTTCGGTGAAATTGTAGAGACTGCTCCCGTCATTTCACGTTTATATTTCGTACTGATCCCCATCTTAATGAGATCATCTTCAGAAGCAAGCAGCTCTGATTTATTCAATGTAACCTGCCCTGATAATTCTGACACATGTAACAGTTTTGTATCATAGTTTTCTTTTTCGAATAATAAGGATAACTCATTTTCGATATCAATTTCAAAGTATCCTGCAGAATCGGAAATGACCATTTTCCCTTTGGGATTACAGACAGCTACTCCTGTTAAGGGATTACCTTGTTCATCAACCAGGATTCCGGATACGGTAGTTGCTTCAGTTTGTGCACTAACTGACGTGATAAAACTAAATAAAGCGACACCTGCAAGAACCAGTAGTTGAAGTTTATATATTATCTTGTTTTTCATTTTATTTTTTGTGTTAATTTAAAAGTGATCGGGATAAAACTACCAACCCGGATTTTGAGGAAATCCTTCAAAAATCTGAGTTTGCGAACTTTCAAATGGAAGCCAGAAATGTTTCGGGTATTCACACACGCGATCAACAAGTATTACCTCGGTAAAATAAGAATGATCTGCAGGGAAATCCAAAGCTGTTTTTATTCTGTATTTATCCAAATGTGCTACAGACCAGCGACGTATGTCAACCCAACGGTGACCTTCATACGATAATTCCACGGCCCGTTCTCTTCTGATTTCATCCATGAATTTATTCGGAACGTTAACAATCGATGTATTTACATGAGGTACACCTGCCCGGTCGCGCAAGATATTCAACGCCTGCTCGGCGGTAAGATTATAGGAGTCCGGTGCGGTTATAGCGCTTTGTTTACCGGCATGCAAGGCTTCGGCATACATCAGGTATATATCGGTAAGCCGCATTCTGATGCGCCAGGGCAAGGCTGCTTCCAGAGGCGCCGAATACCAGTTGCCTGCATAGGTGGGATAAAACTTCCTGAAAAAATAACCTGTTTGTGAACCTCTGTGATCATTTCCGGTATGATCATGCGCACCACCGACATAAAGCCTGGCTGTCCAGTTTGCAGGTACATCAGGTGAACGGTCTGCCAGGGAATCTCCATCATGAATAAGCCATTCATAGAATCGCGGATCGCGGTTGGCAAACGGATTTGAAGGATCATAGGTGGGTGTTCCGTAATTTCCGCTTAAATCATCTTCAATAGATAATCCGTTGGCCATTCCAAAATTATTGTAAATGTAGTTGTGTGTCGGACTAAGTATAGCGTCAGTTCCCTTATTGCCGGTAATAGAGTTAGGCATACACATAAGGGCAAACCTGTACCTCTGTGCCCAGTCGTGACCGGCAGATCCATTAAAAATAAATTCCGTGCTTCCCGGCCATTCCAATGGTGTGGGAACATCCCAGAATGCTTCATCCATCCTGTTCCAGGGCAATAGATCGTATACTCCTGCATCGTCAAGTTTTAATACTTCTGCAAATGCATCAGCAGCCATATTGGCCAGCTCCCTGTCATAATCATACGTATTCTCTGTACCTTTCATTAACGGACTTGCTGCAAGCAGCAGGTTTTTTCCTGCATAACCATAGGCAGCTCCTTTTGTTACCCTTCCTTTATTTTCTCCCAGGGTATATTGCCCATAGGGTTCATCATCCCAATCTACAGGTAAAAGCTCTGCTGCCCGCATAAAGTCTTCATGAGCCTTTAATGCACTTTCCTTGTAAGTATCAGGACGAGGCAATGCAAAATCGTCGGTTATAACCATATCAATATATGGAAAACGACCCCAGAATTTCATTATCTCCATATGGAAAAATGCCCGGAAAAAATAGGCCTGCCCGAGAATAACATCTCTTTCGGCCTGTGTGGCATCTACCATTTTATCGATATTCTCAATGGCCAGGTTAGCCTTCCGGATACCTTTAACTCCGCCATCGTAAATTCCTAGTCTCTCGAAAGGACCCTGTGCGCTGGAACTATTAGTTGTCGCATCATGGGTGACAAAATAGTTGTAACCTCCGGGAGTAATTAAACCGAATAAATCACCTCTGTCAATAGAGTTGCTACCTAACCATGTTTCATTACAAATTGCATCGTCACCCAATAAATAGTCAGTCTCCCAGTGTCCTCCCTCTCCGTAATCAACCACATAGGCATATAATTCTTCCACAAAGCCCTGTGCATGAACAAAGTCTTTAAAAACTTCATCAACAGTCAGAACAGATTCAGGTGCTTTATCCAGGTATTTTTCACAACCGGCAAAGGATAACAGCGCTAATATAAACAGTAAAATATATTTTAGTTTTTTCATTTTAATGATTTTAGAAATTCAGGTTCAGACCAAAATTAAACCTTTTCATAGTCGGATAATCGCCCCGATAATCCGTACCACTGTTATTAAGGCTATTAAATTCCCTGTCATCGGGCATATCAGTCCACAGGTACAGGTTGTTTCCATTTACGAAAATCCTCAGGCCGCCAATTTTCATTCGTTCGCAAATCTTTTCCGGAAAATCATATGATATTTCTATGGTTTTTAAACGTACCAAAGATGCATCGTACCAGCTCTTATAGGGATCAGTGGCTGCCTGTGTATTTGACCATGGATCCAGGGTTTTTGCAGCATCCGGATTTTCCTTCGACCAGTAACCCAGGCGGTGCTCGTAGAATAAATAGTCCTGCCTGGTAAAGGATGAAGTACCATAATAACGGCTTGCATTTTGTGTACCATAGAACTGGAACATAAAATTTAATCCTTTATAACCCATACCGCCTGATAAGTTCCACGTTTTTTGCGGGCGTGCCGGGTAACCATAAGGTGCATTGTCGTAAGCAGCGTCATAAAGACCATCGATATTAAAATCGACCAGATCGTAATAACCAATACGACGCATTGCCTGACCCGATCCAAGTGGTGTGGCCATATAAATATCATCCCAGCTTTGTATGATATCACCTGGAATAGCATTTGTAGGCTGGCCTATAGGGTATCCTGCATCTTTTTGATAATCAGGCGTAAATTCCGGGTCTTCTGCAAAAATAACCTTATCCCTGGCATCGGTCATACTATAGCTGGCGTGCACCGTAATGCTGTTGCTGAAACGATGATTAAAGCCTAAAACCAATTCATAACCTTTAACTTCGACCTTTCCTGCGTTAAAATCAGGGGGGTCAATTCCATAGAATGTTGGTACGCTTCTATCTCTGCCATAGATCATTATCTTATCCCGGTTTTCCGTAAAGTAATCGAATTCGACAGAAAATGTATTTTTCAACATGGCAAATTCAACACCGATATTTGACTTACGGGATGTTTCCCATTGCAGATCAGGATTTCCGACTGTTGACTGTTCATACCACTCATACGGAGACAGGTTATAAAATGTGCTGGGCACCAGATAAGCAGCTCCGCCATGGCCCCATGAGGATAAATATTTAAATCTTTCATCAAACTTATCATTACCTACCAGTCCATATGAACCTCTAACTTTAAGTTTGTCCAGCCATGTCATATTCTCCATAAAGGCTTCATTGGATATCATCCAGCCCAGGGCTGCTGATGGAAACAAGTCAAAGCGATAGCCGGGGCCGAATTTCTCAGAACCGTTATAAGCACCATTAACATCTAAAAAATACCGGGTATCATAGTCGTATGTAAACCGTCCTACCCAGTCTTCTCTGAAACTCGGAAATCCGCCATATATATTATCCAGTGGGTCATCATCTTCTGCATACTTTTCCCGTTTCATAAGAAAAAGAGCAGAGAAATTATGTTTTTCAGCAAATACATGGCTGTACAGCAACGATAACTCATAATTTAATCTGCTGGTCCTCTCAAAGTCCTGAACCTCCGTGGGATCCAATGTCCAGGGTTGTGTGACATACCCAAAATCATTATTTCCCGGAGGTGTTACAATTGTTTCATTTCCGTCTTTGTCATAAACACGGTAGTATACATTATCAACCTGATTAATTGACGGATCATTTAAACTTTGCAGGCTCTGCATATAGTTATCGAACGAGATTTTTCCCTTGAAACTTAAACCTTTTGTTATAAAGTCAAGGCCCTGATTCAGCTCGAAATCACTGTTAATCTGAAACTTACTATATGTATTATAGCCTGTACTGGAAAGTATTACAACGGGATTCTGTGTGCCCCAGTCGTGCGACACAAACCTTCCATAATAACCATCGGGATAAATGGGTGTATAAATAGAAGGCGCAAAACTGTAAATAGAGAACAGGGGTATCATCATATCGTCAAGCGGCTTTTCCTGAACACCATAGTAACCCGACAGGTTAATCGAGAATTGAGTGCTTTTAGTAATATCAAAGTCCAGATTAGATCGATAATTGAAACGATCATAGGAATATTCGCTGGCATAACCTTTGTTATTATCGTATGCCTTTCCATTGAAAATATCGCTGACT
>CAZBUF010000506.1:0-3927 GCA_964495025.1 uncultured Bacteroidales bacterium
AAAACAATAATTAAATATCTGACAGTAATATTGATCCTTAGCGTATTAAGGGATACTATCCCTGATACTTTATGTGCTAAGGATACTATCCTCAATACTACGGGTGCAGGAGATAGTATCCTTGATGATTCGGAGGCCAGGAATAGTATCCCTGATGATGATGTGATCCTTAAAATATATGACGGCCTGCGTGTGGCAGACGTATGTGACGGCATGGATATGGTTGGCCTGCGTGATGCAGGTTTAATGGCCCAACGAATTGAAGCTCTCTGGAAGGATAATGAAGACCTGTCACATATATTTTGCGGCATTGCAATAACAGCAAGGTACGTCCCTACAAACAAGATAATAAAGAATCCCATGGACAGAGAAGAATTTAAAAAATGGGAAGGCCACTGGTACAACAATTACTCTTCAGAACCATTTGTTGAATACATTAAGCCGGGGACGGTAATAGTTCTGGATGTTCAGGGGGACGGTGATACAGGTTCCGTTGGATCATACAATGCACTTGCGTGGTATAGCAAAGGGGCAAGAGGAATTATTTCAAACGGGGGTATAAGGGATACAGATGAGATTATCAAACAACGCATTCCTGTTTATCTTGATCATATGCAGCGTGGCAGGGGAATAAGGCCGGGCAGGAATGAGATTGAATCGGTAAATAAGCCTGTGACAATCGGTGGGGCACTGGTAAGGCCGGGAGATGTTATTGTTGCTGATGGCGACGGTGTTATAGTTGTGCCAAGGGAACATTGCATAAAAGTGGCGGAATATGCAAGGGAGATCCTTAACAAGGATAAAAAAGGCAGGAGGGGTTTGTATGAGGAATTGGGTATGCCATTGGATAAAACAGTTGAGATAGAAAATTAATTTATTGGATCAGAACCGGATATCTTTTATCCTAATCACATAATTATCTATTTATTATTACCGGATAAATAAAAACCGAAATACGTATGAAATTTTTACGCTTAAACACTCTATTAATATTATCAGCATTTTTAAATATTTTTTTTTATATGAATCCTGAAAAATCCATAACTGCAAAGGACAGCATCCTGGAAAAAAAGATTGACAGTCTGCTGTCAAAAATGTCTATTGAAGAAAAAATAGGGCAGACTGCCCAGAGAGGCACCCCTGGTATATACCCCGGGGAAATTTCCGACACTCTTAAAAGTGCTGTTCGCCAGGGAGCCGTTGGCTCAGTCATTAATGTCATTAACAGGGATCATCTGGATGAACTGCAGCGCATAGCTGTTGAAGAAAGTCCCAATGGCATACCGTTAATTTCCGGGCGTGATGTGATCCATGGATTCAAAACCATTTTTCCTATACCTCTGGGGCTTGCTGCGACGTGGAATCCTGATATTGTGGAAAAAAGTTCGGCAGTTGCTGCTGCAGAAGCGACTACCTATGGTATAAGATGGTCTTTCGCCCCCATGATAGATATCAGTCGTGATCCGCGCTGGGGACGCATAGCTGAAAGTCCGGGTGAAGACCCTTATCTTGCATCGGTTATGGCAAAAGCTTATGTAAAAGGATTTCAGGGCGATGATCTTTCAAAAAAAACAAGCATTGCAGCATGTGCTAAACATTATGCCGGTTACGGTGCTGCGGAAGGCGGCAGAGATTACAACACGGCAATAATACATGAGCAGCTTTTCAGGGATGTCTACCTCAAACCTTTTAAGGCAGCTAAAGAAGCCGGTGCTGCAACTTTCATGGCCTCATTCAACGAAGTGAACGGTATACCATCATCAGGGAATAAATTTTTGCTTAAGAAGGTTCTTCGTGATGAGTGGGGTTTTGACGGATTTGTAGTAAGCGACTGGGAATCAATAACCGAGATGATTGTACACGGATTTTGTGAAGATACTGCAGATGCGGCATTTAAAGCTGCTGATGCCGGTCTTGATATGGAAATGATGAGCGACTCATATGAAAAGTACTTAAAGATATTAATTGATGAAGGAAAGTTATCAGAAGCGCAGCTTAATGAGTTTGTAAGGAACATACTGCGAATTAAATTCAGGCTTGGATTATTTGATAATCCTTATACTGACCGAAGCAGGGACGACATGGTATTAAGCAGATCAAACATGACTGTAGCTAAAGAAGCGGCTGTTCAAAGCCTGGTACTCTTAAAGAACAAAGATGGTTTGTTACCTCTGTCGAAAGGGATCAGCAAAGCAGCGATAATAGGCCCTCTGGCAGATGCTCCCTACGAACAGCTGGGCACCTGGATTTTTGACGGGCAGGAAATGGATTCACTCACTCCCCTGCCCTGCCTGCGTGAATATCTCGGTGATGAAAGAATAATTTTTGCTCCCGGGCTTGATTTCAGCCGTGATAAATCGAAGGAAGGATTCGCTTATGCAGTACAGGCCGCGGAACAAAGTGATGTTGTAATATTTTTTGCAGGAGAAGAATCAATATTAAGCGGAGAATCGCATACACGAGCCGATATAAGTTTGCCGGGAGCGCAGGAAGAGCTGATCCGTGAACTCAGCAAAACGAAAAAACCTTTAATCCTTGTAATTATGGCAGGCCGGCCGATTACCATAGGAAATATTATGGACTATGCCGATGCGATATTGATGGCGTGGCATCCCGGGACTATGGGAGGACCGGCAATAACGGATGTGCTGTTCGGAGAAGCTTCACCCTGCGGCAGGCTTCCTGTTACATGGCCACAAGCTGTAGGACAGATACCAATATATTATAACCATAATAATACAGGGCGGCCGGCAGTGGTAGAAAAATATGTTCATGTCGACGATATCCCCGTAGGTGCGTGGCAACACTCGCTTCATAATTCCTCATTTTATATGGAACTATGGCCCGGCCCTCAGTTCCCTTTTGGTTTCGGCCTGGGCTATACTGAATTCAACTATGCAAATATTACTTTATCAAAAAATATTGTTGCCCTGGGTGAGACTCTGGAAGTATCAACTGAGATAACTAATGCCGGCAAAAGGACGGGCACTGAAATTGTACAGTTATATATACGTGATCTTACAGGCAGCATGGTCCGCCCTGTAAGAGAGCTTAAGGGATTCAAGCGAATAACCATTGATCCGGGTGATACAAAAACCGTAACCTTCCTTTTGCATACTGATGATTTATCATTTTATAACCAGGAAATGGAATTCGTTACCGAACCGGGCAGATTCAAAGTATGGATAGGCAGACATGCAGAAGATGGACTGGAGGGAGATTTTATCGTAGAGTGATTTTTTTTTATATTATGCAGGTTGCGGGTTGCTCGTTGCTCGTTTGTCAATTTGTTAAATTCCGCAGAAAAATAATTATTAAAATATATAAATATGAAACGCAGAATTTTCCTGTTTAAATCGTCAGTTTTTGGCAGCGCTGCTGTTTTCACCCCTTTATTAGGCATTACTAATTGTACTTCAGCAGCAAAGAAGAAAGAAAAAAATGAAGATACTATTAATAAAGTGAAAACTGCAATGCTTTCCATGCAAAGGGCTTCGTGGGAACAGGGAGTTGCAGCACAGGCATTTCTCGAGCTTGGTGAATTTGATATGGCTGTTATGATGGCCAGAGAATCTGTTTTACGCCAGGCGGATGACGGAAGACTTGCTGTTGTATATTACGATAATGGAGTAACTGACCCTGCTGCTTCAGGGGAAGCAGTTATTTATGCTGCTAAAATATCTGGTGATGATAACCTGAAAACTGCAGCAGATAATATGTTAAAATACCTGCTTGATAGCGCACCCAAAAACAAATCGGGAATTTTGTACCATACCTTAAATGCAAAACAAATCTGGGTTGATGCATTATATATGGCTCCTCCGTTTTTAGCAGTTGCCGGAAATTATAAAGAAGCACTTAAACAGATAAAAGGAATGAGATCAGTTTTATGGGATCCTTCAAAAAAACTTTTCTCACATATCTGGG
>CAZBUF010000507.1:0-13034 GCA_964495025.1 uncultured Bacteroidales bacterium
AATAAAAGAGAGTACCAGTTTTGATGCCTTTCTGTTATTGTCAACATCACTAATATATGTATTGGTTCTCTCAATTAGTGAACATAAGGAATTCCTGAGGTCCTTCTTTTTAATTATTGTAAAATCGAACTTCCCTGTCAGGTGGCTTTTCAGATCAAGCATTTTTATTTTATCAATCCCGATTGATCTTCTGAAAACATCGAGATAAGTATCAATATTTAAAATTGCGGAATCAGTGGTGGCTTTATAAGTTATGAAACCTCCGGCGATCAATAAAATAAAAGATGACATCCACATTCCCTGGAATGGCAGTAAGATATTTCCCCTTATCAATTTTTCACCCATTAAAGAGATGATATAGTAAAGTATGAACATTAATGTTGATATCACTGTTGGCATCCCTATTCCCCCCTTCCTGATAATAGCGCCAAGTGGCGCTCCGATAAACAGAAATACCAGGCATGCAAATGAAAGAGTGAATTTTCTATGCCATTCAATCTCATGTTTTCGTAAATTCCTGCCTTTAAAAATGAGGTTGAGCGCGGTATTTTCGACATAGCTTTTTGAAGAGCGGGCAAAGGATAAGGCATTACTGCTGATTTTTCTTTTTTCAGCCAGTGAAAAGCCGGCATAAAGACTGTCGAAATTAATATCTTCAGGGCCGGCTGCTGTCAGATTATCCTTAACATCAGCTTTTCCTGTATTATCTTTTGTATGTTTTCTTTTGATATTCTTATCACGCAATTTGAAATAAGTACTGTTAACAAGGTCACCGTAAAATTGTACATTTTTCTTATGCAGTTCCGTTCTAAGCGAATCTATGGCTTTGCCAAGCTGTGAAAGGTTCATCATCTGATAGTTATTCTTAAAAAGGTTCTCATCGGTCCTTTGAAGGCCAAAACCTGTAAGTTCGAGGATCAGCACTTCTTTCCTGAATTTATTAATCCGTTGAGGATATGTTTTTATTCTTTTCCTCCTGTCCTCATCAAGCTCGTCATAGCTGATACCATTCCAGAGAGTTATCAGAAGGTTTCTCTCGTCAACTGTTATTTTCATGATTCCCGAATCGGCGACAATAACACTTTTGTTGCCTTTTCTCTCACTATGATCATATATCTTTATTCCGTAAAGGGTGTTTGTTTCGGGATCCTTGTTATCCACCCTTATACTGTAATTATCTATACCGCTGTAGAATTCTCCGGGCCTGATCTGCAATTCGGGCCTTTGCTGCCTGACATCATATAACAGTGACCTCATTTTTAAATTAGTGAAAGGAAGCACATTATTTGAGAAAAAGAATGCTCCGACACAAATAAATCCTACAACAATAATTACGGGAAACATGATTCTCTGCAGAGAAACACCTGAAGCTTTGATTGCTGTAAGTTCCGAATATTCTCCCATGCTGCCGAATGTCATCAGCGAAGACATTAATATTGAAAGTGGTAATGCGAGAGGTACCAGACTGGCAGATGTGTACATCAGCAGTTCGCCGATAATAGAAAGTTCCAGTCCTTTTCCCACGAGATCATCAATATATCTCCACAGGAACTGCATCAGCAGGAGAAACAGTACAATGAAAAATATAAGGAAGAAAGGCCCTATGAACGCTCTGATAACCAGCTTATGTAATCGCTTCACAGTTTAAAGTATATTTATGTTCTGCTAAATATTGAAACGAATATAAAGTTAAATTATTTTCTATAATATATGGCAGGATTATAATCCAAGAGTATGTTTAAGTTCACTTATTTGAGAGTTCCACAGTTCAATTGAATCTTCCTTCTCATCTTCTTCAGTGAAATCAGTTACCACAAGCGCTACATCACCTGTTAATTCATCTATGTTAATACGGAATTCAAAATAAGCACTTGTGTCAGGTTCCTCAATCCAGCGGAAACGGATATACTTGTTTTCTTTCTTCTGCATTACCTGTGCTCTTTGCTCGGCAGCATTCCAAATGAAGGAGAATACATTTCCCTTTAAGTTAACATCATCCGCAAACCATTCTGCCAGTCCTCCCGGAGTACTTAACCTGGCAAACAGTACTTTAGGAGAGGAATTAATAGTATATTCCATCACAATTTTGCTCTTCATTACCAGCACTTTAATTAAAACTTCCCTGCTTGCAATATATAAAAAAAACTTTACTAAAAAAACTTAATAAAGATTAACATAGATTTATATCAGTATGTTAAATTTAACGTAGTTTTATGCGGCAAATTATATAGTCTTCAGCAAAAAACAGGGGCAGCTGTACTGAAATATTTTATGGGCATGATTTATATCTTTTTTATAAAATAAAAATTATATCTTTGCATGCCTGAATAAGGGCGCGGGTTACAGGCCAGGGTATTTTTCATAAAGGGGCGAGGTAGCTCAGGTTGTTAGAGCAAAGGAAATATAAAACGGCGAGGTAGCTCAGGTGGTTAGAGCGTATGATTCATAATCATGAGGCCGCGGGTTCAAGTCCCGCTCTCGCTACAAGGAAATCAGGCAGTTACTTTATTCTGTAACTGCCTGATTTATTTTTGTACATTTGATTTAATGGTAGATTTAAAAATCTGAAGTAAGTATATATGAAAACAGAGTAATATATGTCTGTTTTTCATATTTTTATAAGAGGTACATTTAATGAAATATGCAAAGAATTACAACTTTCATCGGTGCAGGTGCGACTATTGATTTAGGAGCATACAATACGGAAAAAATAACAAAAGAGATAATAAAAAAGAAACAGGAATTTATTGATAGAAAGGAATTTTATATTCGAAAGGTTGCAAGACAACTAACAAAGCATTATAACGCCACAATTAATTTTGAAGATATTTTTCATGCTTTAGAAACAATAAATTCGTTTCAGATAGGATGGAAAGCGAATACTGATAAAAAGTATAAACCTTGCATGACAGGATTTACTAAGCCGTTATCAAAGAAACTATTTACTGATGATATAATTTTGAGACGAGCCATTCGAGATTTAATAGTAACTGTTACCGACATTGTAAATAAATACAATAATTACTATTATAATATAAGCAATGATTGGCATAAGCAATTTTGGATTAAAGCAATAGCAAGGACTAAATGGGATTTATGCACATTAAACTATGATACCGTTATGGAACAGACCCTAAAGGTCTATGAAGATGGTTATAGGAAAACACAATACAACTTTGATAGATTCGAACCTAAAAAAATTTATAATACTAAGAAAAATAGAATAATGCATCTGCATGGCTGCATAAATTATGGATATGCAAGGACAGAGAACATAAATGAATATACTCTTGAAGATGATTTTCAAGATTTATATAAATATTATGACTATAACCTGGCAAAACAAACCTGGTTTGAGAGATCTAAATATGTATCACAATCCTCGGAATATTCAATTATTGGCCCAATTATTACCGGGCAAAGAAAAACTGATAAAGTCGTAGCTGCACCATACAATTATTATTATACCAATTTTAATAATGCAATAACGAATAATGAAGCTTTGTTAATCTTAGGATATTCTTTTGGAGATTATCACTTTAACAGAATGCTTGAAAGAATTTATAAAATACATAAGGATAAAAGACGGATTGTAATAATAGATAAGATACCATATTTTAAGGAAGCGTGGAGAAGAGATTGGGCAGTAAGTCATGAAAAATTATCTTTTATTAAAAAGGCTTTCAATGAATCTGATCCAATTAACAGAGTAAAATATACAAAACCTTTTATCTCCAAAGATGGGAGAGCAAGAATATATGCCGAAGGTTATAAAGATGCTCTAATAAATCATGGAGATGAAATAATAGATTTTCTTTTGAGTACGGGGTAAGCAAATCCGCAAGGTAATGATGCAAATAGATCGTACAAGGAACCTAATGAGGGGCAGGGATTACTCACTTTATTAATTGATTTTAATGGTATTAGTGAATTCACTTCGTTCAGTTTTTGCGGCATGAGGTAAAGTATTGGTAGTAAGCAACTTTTTGGTTAATGTAAATATTTGCTTATTTTTGAATAAAATTATGTACTTTACAGTTTCTATTAAAACAACATATGCCTGATTTTAAAATAGACATATCCAAAGCAAAGGCTGTTATATTGTATATTGCAGGCAAATTCGGAGAAACTGATTTTCATAAAGTCTTTAAAATATTATATTTAGCTGAAAGAGCTCATCTTGTAAAATACGGACGCCCGATAGTTGGTGATACATATATGGCTATGAAATATGGGCCGGTACCTTCCTTTATTTATGATGCTTTTAAAGCTATCAGAGGTGATGGATATAGAATGCCCGGATTGGATAGTTTTTACATAGCATTTGAAGTAGAAGACAAGTATAGCTTAATTATTAAGGAAAAAGCTGATTTAGACGAATTATCGAAATCCGATATTAAATGTTTAGATATAGCGATAGAAGAAACTAAAAATCTTGATTTTCAGCAATTATCAGATAAAGTACACGATGAAGCATGGAAAAATGTTGAAAGAGATGATGCAATGGATATAATTGCCATTGCGAAATCAGGTGGCGCTGATGAAGAAATGATAAAATATATTGTTGAAAATCAAGAATATAGAAATATTGTTTTTACATAATGGCCACCCTTGCAAGCTTTTTTAGTGAAGAAGACAGAAAGAAGTTTGCTGAAGCAAATATAATACATGGAACGGTCCTTAAATGCTTTGTCAGAAACACAATTCCACCAAAAGAAAAACGATTTGTAGTATTAGGCACTGATAGTATTGGTAATTTAATTGGTGTGATTTTTCTAAATACCGACATCAATTGGAAAGTGATGAGAACATTTGAGCTACAAAAATTACAATATTACATTGAAGCAGATAAAAATAATTTTATAGACTGGGATTGTTATATAGATTGTTCTGAAATAGTTGAATTGCCAAAGGAAGATGTTATTACAGGAATTGTAAAATACCCGGAAAATATATTAGGTAATGTGAGTGATGAACAATTTAAAGTTATTATTGATTTTATAAAGCAATCACCGAAGATAACGCCAAAACAAAGAAAAAAATACGGTATCGTATAAGTAATAAAAGCTGTTTTTCTATTTTTTCAACAAAACAGATTTCTAAAAAATTCCGGAATTATGAAACCGGGTTTAAACAAACAGTACCTCCTTTATTGGCGTATGCCGATTTAATGAATACCGGTGACGGCAGATGTATCGAAACAGCACAAAAAATTTATGAGCAATATATTAAACATACAATTTGACAAAATAAGGCAGGAAGGCAATTATAAAGAATTGCTGGATGCATTGGAAAGAGGATTCCGCAAGTTTAATATCGATTATTACATGGTGGGAGCTCTTGCTAGGGATATCTGGATGAAAGGTGTTATAGTTTTTGCCTATACCTTATAAATCAAAATATTGTAGGCAAATACTGCAACGGGCTGGCGCAATACGTGCCAAAGAATAAAGAGGAACACAATATCACCTGCTTTGTGTGGTGGGATTATGAACGTATTCCTGGAGTGAATTACTTCTGCATCATAAGTGATTTTGGATCTAAAATTGGGAGAAGGGCATTATGCAAGTATGTCCCACGGAATTGAGAAAACATAATACCTCTGGCAGTAGAAATAGTTATTGCGTTTATAGTAACCAGAAATTCTTCCGGAAAATTAATTTTATTATTTACTGTATCAACAAAATCAGTAAAATTGGCTATTTCGAAAACGCAACTTGTTACAACCGATCCAAGTTTTAAGTCTCGCTTCTCATTGAACAGATCGATATAAATAACTGAAATTAAAAGTTTATTCTCATTATTAAGTTTATGCTCTAATTTAATATTGAAATGAAATAATTTATTGTCAATTAAAGGTTTTTGCGGATGGTTCATAGAAAAATCCAACAATTCAACTGCTTTAAGTGAAAAAGTAATTAACTCTTTTTTCTTGCTTTTTATTGATGCTGGCATATTTAGTTTACTTGGGTTGTATTAAATTGTTTTTTTGCCGAATATGTCTTTTTAAATGACTTACCATAAATGAATTGATTATAATTATATTCCGGTTCTTGTTCCACTTTTACAGTGACATTATAATGATAAGTTTTAATAATAACTTGTTGTTTACTATCGAGCTTGACAAGCACGATGTTTAAAACCCTTTCAATATCGAAAAGAGTGTCACAAGTGAAATTGTGAGTGCCGCTAAGCCACTTTGTTATTTCTGATGGAGTTTTACCTAATGCCTTTGCAAAGTCTTTTTTCTTCAAGCCTTTTTCTTTTAAAACATCTTCAATACGGGCAGCAAGCAACATTCTTTTTTCGATTTTTTCTTCCTCATTGGGATTAATCCCCTGAAGTAGTTCATCAATCATTTGACTGTTATGTATTTCTGCTTTACTCATATTATTTAGTCTATAAATTCAAGGTTTCCTTCTAAATCCATATTATCGTCTGAAAACCATATCTCTTTATCTTTTATTCGTTCAGTAATTTGTGATGACAGATGTCTAAGAAAGTAATTCTCATCTTTTAATTTCTTGTCTTCTTGTAATGTTTGTACATTTTTAGGGCCACCACCACCTACTATAACCAGCAGAGACCCGTACCTAATGCAATATAAGCGAAGTTTTTTGTCAACATCGTCGTAAAGGGCACATACACCATCGCCAGGGCTACCTTCATTGATTTTAAAAAACTGTTCCCGTGCACCGGTTTTTTTCCCTATAGTTTTTAAACGTATAATAATGTCATTTAGTTCACTTAAATATAAATTTTTATTCTCAGAAATAAAAACTTCGATTGAAGTTTCTTGCTTTTTATCGAAATGTATAGAGTATATAGAAGCTGCTTCTCCGCTCAAATTATTGATTTTAACAAGCCTGTACTTCATCATGTATTAAGGTTGGCAAATATAAACAAAATTTACTTATAAGTGAAAATATCACATTTTTTTAAATTCTAATTTAATAAAAATTATAGTAATATTATTTACGCTACCCCTATTTAATTCTTTAGTAGCTATTTAGCCCAAATAATAGTTCATTTAATATGCCACTTTAGGTTGTTGGGTAAGGTTTTGCCCAAAAGACATAGATTATAGAAAGTTGTCCCCCTCAATGATTTATACAACCTATCAACATAAGATTCGTCTAGGAAGGATTCTAAAATTGCACCTGTTAAAGCCCGGGCTGCAGGATTATATTTAATTGCCAGTTTTACCAAATATTCCTGTTCCTTATCTGATAAGTTTTGAATAATGTTTCTCAACCTTTCACAGGACTTGTTGATATCAGCATAAGGAATTTTTTTAATAAACCGGATAGAATCGAGGATCTGCAATAAAGTTATATTTTCCTTAGTTATAGTATTTTTTTGGCGGATAAACCGGATGGTATATTTCCCCCTTTTTATTGACTTTTTATCTATGTTTGTTCCTATCTGGATGGTATTGGATACCTGGGTTGTTAATCCAAGTTTGTTAAATGCATTGATGCCTGATAAGTAACCAATTATTTTCCCATCCTCTTCCAGTAAATCTTTCACAACTTGATATTCATTCGGTTTAAGGGAACCTGTGATACCTTCTTTGGGTTTATAGTATCTACCTTTGGATAGCCTTACTATTTTACCGGATTCTGTTAAGCGGCTCAATACTTTCTTTAAAGCATTTATCTTTTCCACCGGTAAGGGAAAATCCTTGTAAGTGAATACGTATCCTGTTTTAAACCTATCAATCTTATTTGTAACTATTTCAGATATTTTCATATATTTAATTTCTCGTTGTAAAAATACAAAATGTCACGTTATTACCAGTAAAAACGTGACAAATTTATCGAAAGTTTATTTTTTACACTAAACTAGCCAACATTCACGTCTGTCCTTCTTACTTAATGACAAATCCGACTTAAAATTTATAAACTAATATCTTGGATTTTAAATAAATGTTCAATATATTTGCTTGTCCACGTTACGTGAACATTTGTTAAACATGAACAAATGGAAGATAAACTCATATATACGGTAATACACGATGTCCTTAAAGAATTGAATATTAAAAGCAAATGGACAGAAATGGCCATTGATGGAATTGATGGTATATTGGAGCTTGATTATAATGGGGAAAAAACAAAGTTTAATGTTGAGACCAAAAAAGAGGTACGCAATTACCATCTTCCCAAAATTTACCAATTGGCAGAATATTATAAACCATTGATGATAATTACTGAAAAGAATATATTTCCTGCCATAAAAGATGAGTTCAGACGGCAGGGGATTGCTTTTATTGACCTGGATGGCAATGTGAATATTGAAACGGGCATAATGCTCATTAAGGTAGAAGGCAAACACCAAAAATACCACCAACCCGAAAAACAAGGCAGGGCTTTTACAAAAGCAGGACTAAAAGCTATTTTCTTGTTTTTACAGAATGAAAAGATTATAAATGAAACATACAGGGAAATTGCCAAAAATGCAGGCATTGCCCTGGGTAATGTTAAATATGTTCTTGATGGATTAAAGGAAGAAGGATTTGCTTTGAAAAAAACTGAGAAAACCTTATACCTTGTTAATAAAAAAGAACTACTTGAAAAGTGGCTGACAGCCTATGATGAAAAGTTAAAACCCGCTTTGCATATTGGCAACTTTAAGTTTATCAAACAGGAAGATTTCAGGAACTGGAAAAACTTAAAATTAAATGAAGATCAAACTGTTTGGGGTGGAGAAGCTGCCGGGGACATTATCACAGGATATCTGATACCGGAAATCCTTACCTTGTATACCAATGAAAAAAGAGTTGAAATAATGAAAAAATACAAGCTGGTCCCGGATATAAAAGGAAATATAAAGATTCATGAAAAATTCTGGAATTATGAAACCGGGTTTAAACAAACAGTACCTCCTTTATTGGCGTATGCCGATTTAATGAATACCGGTGACGGCAGATGTATCGAAACAGCACAAAAAATTTATGAGCAGCATATTAAACATACAATTCAATAAAATAAGGCAGGAAGGCAATTATAAAGAATTGCTGGATGCATTGGAAAGAGGATTCAGAAAGTATAATATTGATTATTACCTGGTTGGAGCGTTTGCAAGGGATATCTGGATGAAAGGCGTTTATAATATCCCGCCAAAACGGGCAACAACGGATATTGACTTTGGTATTATGGTAAAGGACAATGAAATGTTCTCGGAACTTCGTGAATATCTTATTAAACATGAAGAATTCTCTTCCTGCAAAGAAAACGTATTTGTCCTGATTTGGAAAGATAGGACGGAGGTAGACCTTATTCCTTTCGGAGAATTAGAAAAAGAAGGTATGGTTACAATAAAGGGTACTGGTTTTACAACGATGAATGTGGAAGGATTCAGGGAAGTATTTGAAGAAGCCACCACCGACGTGAAACTTGATGATAATAGACAATTCAAGGTATGCACCTTACCTGGAATAGTTATTTTAAAGCTTATAGCCTGGGATGACAGGCCGGAAATGAGAAGTGATGATATCAAGGATATTGCTGAAATAATAAATCATTATTTCCTTTTCAATGATTCTGTAATATGGGCAAAACACAGTGATTTGTTTTCCAGTCCTGATATAGATTTAATGGAAGTGGCCATCCGGTTTATGGGTAGGGAAATCAGTAAAATTGTTAGCAGAAATCAGAAAGTGAAACAAAGGATTATCGAAATTCTGGAAGGTGGAATATCCCCCAAAAAATCAAATATGTTAGATGAATTACTGGCAAGATACCTTGAAAAGACTATGGATTTCTGCCGGGGATTAATCAGGAATCTTCTCAAAGGTATTAAAGAAACAAATTGAATATGGTTAGGATTTGAACTTCGAAGTTTTTTTCATTTTTTAAAAATTATCGCAAAAAGAAGTTTTAAACATAAATTGTATTAATTACCTTCCAAAAGGCATTTCTGCTTTGATATTTCCATGTTAATATTTCTATCCGTTCTATAAGCAGTAAATATAAATTATTACGTATATTTGTTGCGTAGTTGGTTTCCAGCGCCCGGAAATTCCGGGCAGGAATTAAAAGGGAATACCGTGAAAACCGGTAACAGTTCCCGCTGCTGTAAATCCCGGCCATTAACGTGGCCATGCTGCTTCTGAATTTTTACCACTGTCTGTTTCCTGACGGATGGGAAGGTTTCAGAAGAGGGATAAGTCAGAAGACCTGCCAATCACAAATGGATTTTTCAGCCTGCGGTGAACAGGTAGCTGATCGTCACCCTACTTCACTGGCCTTCCTCAACATCGTTTGCTGCAAAATCCCAAAAACCAGAGTAAAATTTAAGTCGCAGCAAGGATGAAAAGATCAAAAATCATTTTACATATTGCCTGATATGGAAAAGAATTATATACAAAATAATTCCTTTTCTAAATTCGGGAGGGAAAATTATATTGAATGTGATTGTATTTCAGTTTCCCATCCGGTAACACATTCATTTTCCCATTCAGTTATACATTCGGTGCCCCGCTCAGTTACCCTTTCGGATACCCTTTCGGATACCCTTTCGGATCTCCTTGCGGAACCATTTTCGAATCCCCTTTCGAATCCCCTTTTAAAAGGATACAGATCATTCAGGGACATTATTATAAAAAATCTTGTCTGCTTGGCATACTCAGGACAAAAAAAACAGAACGGCAGTGATCCGGAAAACCATCTGCCGTTCCTTGGTTATAACACAATTATTAACAATTAAACAATTGCACTATGAAACAAAGTTACGTAATTCTTGCAACATTTTTTTGCTTTGCAACAGGGCTTTTTGCCATGAACGGCAACCTTCCTCCTGTTGCAGTGAAACCAATTGGCAACGTTGAAGGCCTGGAGACTGATGCTGATACAAGTATTGATTTAAGTTCTTATTTCACGGATCCGGATGATACGGCAGTTATTTCTTTCGAAATAGTTGTGAATTCCGATTCCTCCGTTGTCATTGCTTCAATTGCCGGAAGCAATATTGTTATCGATTTTATATCGCAGGGACAATCAAACATTACAGTGAAAGCATTATCAGCCGGACAATCAGTAATAGGATCCTTTGTGGCAGGAGTGAGTCCCGTTATTGAGGGAGATTATGCGGTTTCGGATTTTGAGGATCTTACTCTTGATCATGATAGTTATTGGAACGGTTCTGACGGCAGCGGGGGTTACGTTTCAGGATCGGCCTTTTTCCCAAATTATTATGATGCAATTTTCTATTCATGGAGTGGATGGGCGTATTCAAACACGGGCGATGATTCAACCATGAGTTATTCAAATCAATACAGCGCAATAACTGCATCAGGTATTGATACGCTTTCATCAGGAGGTAGAAATTACGGTGTGAGCTATGTGTTAAGTGATTTTATAACAGCAGAAACAATACCTGTTCCTCTTGATTTTATCGATTATTCGGCTCACGAAGTAAAAGGCTTTTTTGTAACCAATAGCACCTATGCAGCATTGATATTAGGGCAGGGAGATGCGTTTGCCAAAAAATTTGGCGGTGATAGCGGGAACGACCCCGACTGGTTCAAACTATCGGTTTGGGGATTGTTGGATAGTATTGAAACTGACACTGTGGAGTTTTACCTGGCAGATTACCGTTTTGATGATAACTCGAAGGATTATATAATAAAAACCTGGCAATGGGTTGAATTAAGCTCACTGGGCAAGGTTGACAGCCTGATATTTGATCTTAGCTCATCAGATGCAGGAATGTGGGGAATGAATACTCCTGCTTATTTCTGTGTGGATAACATTTATATGAATCCCGGCATGGCTCCTTCTGTTGAAAATCCCCTGAGCGATGTGCTTGTTTATGAAAATGCTGCGGATTATGTTATTGATTTGTCAGATGTATTTACCGATCCTGACACTGAGGATACTGCAATAGTGAAAACAGTAAAACATAATTCAAATACAGCCCTTGTGGATGCATCGGTCACCGGTGACAGCCTGACCCTGTCATTTACCGCAGGTTCAACGGGACAGGCAGAAGTTGTTATTGAGGGCCGATCAGGAATTCTGGCGGTAACTGATACTTTCCTGGTGGTTGTATCACCCCTGTCAGGAATTTATGATGCCGCAGGGATCCCGTTGTCAGTGTTCCCGAATCCTTCAGATGGCAAATTCAGGATAAATGAAGACACAGGAACCATACTTGGTATCATGGTATATGGATTAGACGGAATAATGGTCTGTGAAAATAAGAATTATGCCCCGCAACAGCTAATTGACATAAGTGACATGCCTGCAGGTAGTTATATCATTAAGATTCAGAAAGGGCAGACAATTGTGAGCAGAGTATTAATTAAACAATAGAACAATAGAACAATAGAACAATTTAACAATTTAGCAATTTAACAATTTAGCAATTTAGCAATTTAACAATTTAGCAATTTAACAATTTAACAATAGAACAATAAATCACTTTAATATGATCAGATTTAATTTAACGACAGGTTTATTGATAATAACTGCTGTATTAATAAAAGCCCAGTATATATCGGAAGTACTGGAGTACTTACCTGCGCCGGGACAGCATATAAATTCTTCTCCCTGGGGCGTTCCGGCGTCGGCAAACAGCATTGCAGGCGGAGTAAACGGCTCAATGAGCCTGGGAGCATTCGGTGGATATGTAATTTTCAGGTTTGAGAATCCTGTTGAGAACCATCCTGATAATCCTTATGGAATCGACTTCACCATATTTGGCAACCCTCTGACTGACCGGTCGGAACCGGGCATTGTTTCAGTAATGAAGGATGAGAACGGCAACGGCCAGCCGGATGATACCTGGTACGAGCTTGCAGGCAGCGATCATTTTTTTTCTTCAGCCATAAAAAATTATGAAGTAACTTATAGCAATCCAAAGAAAGATACTGCAGCCAATATATCATGGTCAGATAACCAGGGCCATTCAGGCCTTATTTATGCAAATTCCTTCCATACCCAGCCTTATTACCCGCTCGCCGATTCGTTCCCTTCAGTTGGCACCGACAGCTATACATTATCGGGAACACGTATCAAAGATGCTGTTGATAC
>CAZBUF010000508.1:0-15609 GCA_964495025.1 uncultured Bacteroidales bacterium
GGAACATTCAAAAGAACCGGAAATGATGAAAAGGATAAGCAACTGGCGACAAAACTGGCTAATGATCTGAAAGAAAATGCAGAGCATGTTATGCTGGTTGATCTGGCAAGGAATGATCTGAGCAGGCATGCAAGGGTTGTTAAAGTTGAGAGTTTTCGTGAGATCCAGTTCTATTCCCATGTATTGCATATGGTATCAACTGTATCAGGACAGTTAAATAAAAAATCCGGTACCATCGATATGCTGACAGCAACATTTCCTGCCGGTACACTGTCAGGCGCTCCAAAATATAAAGCCATGCAGTTGATTGACAGGTATGAGAATCAAAATCGCGGGTATTACGGTGGGGCCATAGGCTTTCTTGATTTCAAAGGAAATCTTAATCATGCCATAATGATAAGGACTTTCCTGTCAAAAAACAGTACATTGTTTTACCAGGCAGGGGCCGGCATTGTATCGGAATCCAAAGAAGAGAGCGAGCTGCAGGAAGTGAATAATAAGCTGGGGGCATTAAAAAAAGCCATTCTTATGGCAAAAGATATTTAAAACATTAATTATTTAAAATAATGAGAAAGATTTTAGTACTTGACAATTACGACTCATTTACATATAACCTGGTTCACTATATCGAAAAATTAACGGATGAGCCGGTTGATGTATTCAGGAATGATGAAATAGCACTGGAAAAGATAGATGAATATGATAAAATAGTATTATCACCCGGCCCGGGAATTCCTGTGGAGGCCGGAATTTGTATTGACCTGGTAAGAAAATATGCCAAAACAAAAAGTATCCTTGGTGTTTGTTTAGGCCACCAGGCTATAGCAGAGGCTTTCGGAGGCAGCCTGATTAATCTTGACAAGGTGTATCATGGAGTATCAACACCTGTTTCTGTTTTTACACCTGATGATCCTCTGTACAGGGACCTTCCTCAAAGGCTGCAGGCAGGGAGATACCATTCGTGGGTAGTATCAAAAGAGAACCTTCCCGCATGCTTTACAATCACTTGTGAAGATGATAACGGGTTGATAATGGGAATAAGCCATAAAGAATACGATGTGAGGGGAGTACAATTTCATCCGGAATCAGTCTTAACCGAACATGGAGAAAAAGTGATGGCTAACTGGCTAAAAATTTAACCACAGATAAATATCAGAAATATTATTAAGCTAAGATTTTAAATAAATATTTTTAATATGAAAGAAATACTTAATTACTTGTTCGGACATAAGGTTCTTGACAGGGAAAAAGCTAAGGAAATTCTGATCCGGATAGGGAGAGGGCAATATTCTGATCCTGAGATCGCTTCCTTCCTGACAGTTTTTTTAATGAGAAAAATCACTTCGCAGGAGCTTGCAGGTTTCAGGGACGCCTTGCTGGACCTATGTATTCCCGTTGACTTTTCTGATTATAATACTATTGATGTTTGCGGCACAGGCGGGGATGAAAAAAACACTTTCAATATTTCAACATTAACAGCCTTTGTACTGGCAGGTGCGGGTTTAAAAGTTGTTAAGCATGGCAACTTTGGAGTATCATCTGCCTGCGGTTCTTCAAATATTCTTGAATATTACGGGTACAAATTCAGTAATGATGAGAATAAACTAAGAAACGAGATTGAAGAAGCAGGCATATGCTATTTTCATGCCCCGTTATTTCATCCGGCGATGAAAAGTGTTGCCACCGTGAGAAAAAGCCTTAGGGTAAAGACTTTTTTCAATATACTTGGACCAATAGTCAATCCGGCAAGGCCAGGGAACCAGTTGATAGGAGTATTTAATCAGGAAGTTATGGAACTGTATAACGATGTTTATTCCGGAACAGGAGTGAATTATGTAATTGTAAACAGCCTGGATGGTTATGATGAGATATCACTTACCGGAGAATTCAGGTATATTTCAAATTATTCTGACGAGATACTTACACCGGAAGCTTTACAACTGAAAAGAGTTAAAAATAAAGATCTCTTTGGAGGAGATACAGTGGAAGAGGCAGCCGGAATATTTGACGACATATTAAACGGGGATGGCTCCGAAGCGCAGAATAATGTGATAATAGCAAACGCGGCAATGGCACTGAAATGTTATTTCAGCGACAAATCCATTGAAGAATGTATCAGCGAGGCAAAGGAATCATTATCCGGTAAGAAGGCTTTAAATGTTTTAAAAAGGATAATTGAACTGCAATCATGACAATACTGGATGAGATAGTAGAATACAAGAAAAAAGAATTTGCAGGTAGGTTGAAACTGAATGATATTAAGGATCTGGAAAAAAGCAAATACTTTGAAAGCGAAACCCTGCCATTGACAAGGTTTTTAACTGATACCACAAGAACGGGAATAATTGCAGAATACAAGAAGAAGTCGCCCTCAAGAGGTATTATTAATGAAAAGGCAAAGGTGGAGGATGTGACTGTTGGTTACGCCGCTTGCGGGGCTTCAGCTCTTTCAGTATTAACTGACTCGAAGTATTTTGGGGGCAGTAACCTGGATCTGATAAAAGCCCGTGAATTAAATTCAATACCGATATTGCGGAAAGATTTCATTATCAATGAGTACCAGGTTATTGAAACCAAATCAACAGGAGCAGATGCCCTGTTACTCATTGCTGCAGCTTTGACAATAAGTCAGGCAAAAAAGCTGGCAAGGCTCGCTGACTCTTTGAAAATGCAGGTGATACTGGAGGTTCATAACATTGAAGAACTTGATTTTATAAATGAATTTATTCATATAGTAGGTGTTAATAACAGGAATTTAAAAGATTTTTCAGTCGATATTAATACCTCTGTTGTTTTATCGAAAAAAATTGCACCCGGGTTTGTTAAAATATCCGAAAGTGGCATTATCTCCGCTAAAACAATTAGAAAACTACAAGAATATGATTATCAGGGTTTTCTTATAGGAGAGAGGTTCATGATTGATGATGATCCTGTAATGGCATTTAAGAGATTTGCTGAAGAGCTGTAATTTGCGATCTGAAGGCAATAATTGCAGGTATGATTTAAATTTGAATTATAAACAGGGGAAATGAGCTGTGATAAAATACATATTAAGGTCTGCGGAATGAGAGACAAATCCAATATTCAGGAGCTGGTAAAAATTTCTCCTGACTTTGTGGGATTTATTTTTTACCATGGATCAAAAAGATATGTCGGCAGGTATTTTGATCCCGCGATAATGAATATTATTCCCGCGAACACCGGCAAAGTCGGTGTTTTTGTTGATGAAGAAATAGATTCTGTTTGTAAGAAGTCCGATATATACGGGTTGGACCTGGTTCAGCTTCATGGCCGGGAGACGGCAGAGTATTGCAGACAGCTTCATGCCAGGGGAGTTCCCCTGATGAAAGTTTTTGGCATAGATGAAGAATTTGATTTTACAGCTTTGGAGCCTTTTAAACCGTCATGTAAATATTTTCTTTTTGATACTTTATGTGAATCCTTTGGAGGAAGCGGTAAAAAATTTAACTGGGATATACTGGAGAGGTATGATAATAGTAAACCTGTATTTTTGAGCGGGGGAATAGGACCTGATGATGCAGAAACAATTAAAAAAATAAAGGATATTAATGTTCACGCTGTTGATATTAACAGCAGGTTTGAAATATGCGCGGGCTTAAAAGATATTAGTAAAATAAAAGAATTCATTCACATACTTAAATATTGATGATCTATGAAATATGATATAGATAAAAACGGTTACTATGGGGATTTTGGCGGTGCTTATATACCGGAAATGATGTATAAGAACATCGAACAACTGAGAGCAAATTACCTTTCATTTATAAATGATCCGTCATTTCAGCAGGAGTTCAGGCAGTTGCTTACCGATTATGCAGGGCGGCCAACGCCATTGTATTATGCAAAAAGGCTTTCCGAACGTTATAATACAAATATTTATCTGAAAAGAGAGGATCTGGCACACACCGGAGCGCATAAAATAAATAATACCATCGGCCAGATATTAATTGCCAAAAGACTGGGTAAGACAAGGATCATTGCGGAAACCGGGGCAGGACAGCATGGTGTTGCCACCGCTACCGTATGTGCATTAATGAATTTTAAATGTGTGGTATATATGGGAAAACTTGATGTTGAGCGCCAGGCTCCCAACGTGTTGCGCATGAAGATGCTTGGTGCCGAAGTTGTACCTGTATATAGCGGAAACCAGACTTTGAAAGATGCTACAAATGAAGCTATACGCGACTGGATAAATAATCCGGAAGATACTCATTATATCATCGGCTCGGTTGTCGGTCCGCATCCCTATCCTGATATGGTTGCAAGATTACAGTCCGTTATAAGTGAAGAGATGAAATGGCAGCTTAAAGAAAAAACAGGCAGGGATTATCCTGACTGTATTATTGCATGTGTCGGGGGTGGAAGCAATGCCGCAGGGGCGTATTACCATTATCTGGATAACGGGAAAGTGAAGTTAATAGCTGTTGAGGCAGGGGGCAGGGGCATAGATACGGGATACAGCGCAGCAACAATGGTGCTTGGGAGGCCCGGTGTTCTGCATGGCAGCAGGACAATGGTGATGCAGGATGATGACGGACAAATCACCGAACCCTATTCAATATCTGCCGGACTTGATTATCCGGGGATCGGACCAATACATTCTTACCTTCATATGACCAAAAGAGTAATTTTTGAACATATAACTGACGAAGAAGCACTGCAAGCAGCATACGAACTGGCAAAGATGGAGGGTATCATTCCTGCCCTGGAGACAGCCCACGCTCTGGCTATTTTCAGAAAAAAGAAATTCGGGCCGTATGACATAATCTCAGTATGCCTTTCAGGAAGAGGCGACAAAGACCTTGATACATACATTAAACATTTGAAAGATAAATAGCATATGAACAGATTAGACAAGTTATTTAAGAACAAACAGGGAAATATCCTTTCTGTATATTTTACTGCAGGTTATCCTCAACTAAATGACACAATGACAATAATAAAAGCCCTCGAAGATCATGGGGCTGACATTATTGAGATAGGTATCCCTTTTTCTGATCCGCTTGCTGACGGTCCGGTGATACAGAAAAGCAATGACCATGCATTGAAAAATGGTATGAGCTTAACAATTCTGTTCGACCAGCTGAAAGACATGAGGAATGATACTGAAATACCTATCCTGCTTATGGGATACTTAAATCCTGTGATGCAGTATGGTTTTGAGGAATTTTGTATTAAGTCAGCAGAGATAGGAATTGACGGGCTTATTTTACCTGATTTGCCGGTTGACATATATTTAAAGGAATTTAAAGCATTGTTTGATAGATACAACCTGCCGGTGGTCTTCCTGGTTAGCCCTGAAACAAGCGACGAAAGAATAAGGGAGATTGCCAGCATAAGCAGCAGCTTTATTTATGTTGTGTCAGGATCCTCAACAACAGGCATGAAAGAAGATATGGAAAAGAAGCAACTGGAATATTTTAAGCGTATCAGGAACCTCGGACTAAGCAATCCATGGCTTATAGGATTTGGCATATCAAACAATAAAACCTTTATGAAAGCCTGTGAATATGGAAACGGAGCAATAATAGGGAGTGCTTTTATTAAGGCTTTATCAGATACACACGACTTGAAAGAAAGTATTAAGACCTTTGTTCATTCAATAAAAAAGGGGAAATAAAAAGGGGCTGTCTAAAACGGCTGCCTTTTTAGACAGCCCCTTCTGTCCCCTTTTCTGTCCCTTTTTTATTGTCCTGACATTCTTATTCTTATCCTGTTTCTCCATCTTAGTCTCATCTGAATATCATTTGACTCGCCGTTTCTGCTGGCTCTTGCATAAGAATCACATGTACCCTCACCATAATCGATGGTAATAGGCGCTTTTCCTTCTATTTCCATTAATATGGTACCGCTCATAATGAAAGGGCACCCCGGCTCGGTCCACAATTCAGTGAGGGTCCTTGTATATTGATCCCCTAAGATGTTCAGGCCGCTGGCTGTTCCGTTCACAATATAGTGGTCAATAACCCTGTTTTCATCAAAATACATAACACGTGTTTTTTCTGCATTACGTGTCATATATTCTCCGCCGGGAAATGTAAGTTTACCTCCTTCAAGTGTTACATCGAAGGCGACAGATGAACTGTCAGCGTTATAGCCCCGGCTTACCATAGTATGCACACCCTCAATTTTTGTACTGTCAACAAAATAGTCCTCGAAAGACATTATTCTGGTAGCACCGGCCTGATAAAACCTTCCTCCGTACTTCTTTATTAATATTTTTCCTGATTTCCAGTGTAAGTTACCGTTAAACTCGACCTGGCATTCGCCATTATATGTAATTGTTACAATAAGAGTATCACCCTGCCATGTATGCTCTACACTTTTGCAAATAATTGCTTCTGTTGATTTAAGCTGGAGAGAGGCTAATGCATCTTCTGCATCATTGAAAGCATTGTCATAAATAGTTGTTGCCAATACATCATCTTCAGAAATTTGAAGTTCTTCATCACTGAGTGTTGCAGTATCATTCTTCTCACATGATGTTACTGCAAATACCATAACAGCTGCTGCTGAAATTAAACCTGTCAATAATCCTGTTGTCTTCATTGTATTAAATTTTAGTTAAAACTATATTTCATTTTGTGTCTCGGACTATTAGATATAAAAATTTAAGAAAGGTTTAATCTGGAGCACTATATTTTTTTGGATCTGTTGTAAAAAACAAAAAAACCTTTCCGTTTGCGGAAAGGTTTTGAAGTAGAAGTTAACCTAAATATGTTTTAAGCAACCTGTTTTTTGTTTTCTGCCTTAAATGTTTGATGGCTTTTTCTTTTATCTGCCGCGTTCTCTCCCTTGAAATACCTATTGACTCACCTATTTCCTCGAGTGACATCTGCTTTTTGCCAATTCCATAAAAGGATCTTATGACATTACTTTCCTTTTCAGGCAACGTGTTCAATGTCCTTTCAATTTCCAGGCTTAATGATTCATTCATAAGTTTGCCATCAGTATCAGGTGAGTCAGGGTTTTGGAGCACATCAAGCAAAGAGTTTTCCTCTCCGTCCTGAAACGGGGCATCGACCGATAAATGACGGCCGGAGAGTTCTAGAGTATTTGATACCTTATCTTCCGGCAGGTCAAGTGTGGTAGCAACTTCATCCGGTGAAGGCTCTCTCTCATGCTCCTGCTCCAGCTGTGAAAATACTTTATTGATCTTATTCAGGGCACCGATCTTGTTTAAAGGTAACCTTACAATCCGGGATTGTTCTGCAAGAGCTTGTAAGATGCACTGCCGTATCCACCAGACTGCATAAGAGATAAACTTGAATCCTTTTGTCTCATCAAATTTTTTTGCGGCCTTTATCAAACCTAAGTTTCCTTCATTTATTAAATCAGGTAAACTTAAACCCTGATGTTGATATTGCTTTGCAACTGACACTACAAATCTTAAGTTTGCCTTGGTTAATTTTTCCAATGCCTCCTGGTCTCCTTTTTTTATGCGTTTGGCTAATTCCACTTCTTCTTCCGGAGTAATCAAATCCTCTTTCCCAATATCATGCAAATACTTTTCCAGTGAATCACTATTCCTGTTTGTAATTGATTTTGTAATTTTTAACTGCCTCATAATTCCATCTAATTAAAATTCACATTATTCCTTAATAATATTTAAACATTGAAATATTGATTTTGTTGTATAATATTTCTTAAAAAATCTTAAAATTCATACAAATATTATATGTTTTATAAAGAGTAAATAAGATACGGAATTTTTAGAGAAATTCAAAATTTTGTTTTTAATACTTTAACAAATAAAAAGCCGTTTGCCCAGATAATAAGTATATTATATTGTTAGATACTATTACCGGCATACAATAACCTGCAGTGATTTGGGCACAATTTTTACTTTAATCTTATTTTTTAACTTATATGGTTCCCCGTCGCA
The DNA here is from genome assembly GCA_964495025.1 of uncultured Bacteroidales bacterium. Classification (GTDB taxonomy): domain Bacteria; phylum Bacteroidota; class Bacteroidia; order Bacteroidales; family UBA10428. The sequence continues at coordinate 7,907 of CAZBUF010000508.1, forward strand.
ATGAATTCTGGTCTTCTTTTTCCCTGTAAGTATTACTTTCTTACACTTTATCATTTCAGAATATTTGCTTCTGTCAATCGTTTTCCTGAATAATCGCAGGCCTATGGCAAACATTTTCCATTTTGGGAAAGGCCTTAATATGCATACGTCCAGCAATCCGTCATCAACTTTCGCATCCGGCGCAATATATACATTGTTGCCATATTGGCCTATATTGGAGAATGCAATTAGAAAAGACCTCTTTTTTATTTTTTTACCGTCAATAGTGATTTTATATTTTCCAGGGTTGTATTTTAGATATTCGCGAAAAACAGTTTTAATATAATTATTAAATCCCCGGCCTTCATTTTTATTGAATATTTTACCGACATGTGCATCAAAACCCACACCTGCATTACAAAAGAAGTATTTATCATTTATTCTCCCCGCATCAATTTTTTGTATTCCCGGGTTATTCAATGTTTTAATCGCATTTTCAATATTCAGGGGTATTGATAAGGATCTGGCCAGTCCATTACCCGAACCAGCAGGTATTATCCCGAGAGTCATGCCGGTATTAATAATTGCCGATCCTACTTCATTAACTGTTCCATCTCCCCCTACTGCAATAAATTTACTTATCCCTTTACTCATAAAATGCTCTGTTATCTTATAAGCATGGCCTGTATATTTTGTTTCTTCAAAATACAGGTCATATTTGTTCTTATCGATCAAAGCATTAATTTTATTAATAATACCATGTGAATAACCCTTGCCTGAGATTGGGTTAATGATAAATAACATCTTTTCTTTTGCCGGCTTTTTTTTTACAGTCACTTTATATGGTTATTATGTTTCTCAGAGTTTATAAACTTAACATACGGTAATACCGGAGATATTGAAATGGTAACCAGGGGTTGCAGGATCAATATTTATTCGCTCAGCGCAACCTGATTGATATTCACCTCATCTGTGATATGTATATTTTATTATTATAAATTAATTATAATATGAATTATATTTGTTCGTTAATAGTCTGTGGTGATTAATTATAACCAGCAAAGCAAATATTCGGATATTATCACCAGACTGCAGTATTGGTATATATATATTTATTAATCCGGTTATCTTTAATACGCAAAATTACTGATTTATGAGAAAAAGCATTATAATAATACTTATTATTTTAATATCAGTAAATGCATGGAGTGAGGATGATGATTTGCCGGTGAAGTACAAAAATGAGATAAGGGTAGGTGTATTCCAGTTTTTTCTCAATACCTTTTATATTGAATATGAGCATTTTGTGTCAGATAACACAAGTTTCATTATTGACGGAGGGATGACTTTAAAAAAAGACAGTTATGAAGAGGTATATGGAGGTGAGGGGGGAGCACAGTTCAGGGTTTACTCGGGCAATATCATAAGGGATTTCAGTTTTTCGAATACGGAAGGATTGTATTTTGCTCCTTTTGTAAAATACAGATACCTGGATGTAACTGATATTAACGGGGCGGAATTTTCCGGTGTTTGGGCAGAGGGGCCCTTTAAAAACATTTATAACACAATGAGCGGAGGTGTTTTGATAGGTGTAAAGTTTTTTATGCTTGAAAGGTTATCCATTGATATAAATATTGGGGGGAAGCTGCAGTATACATTTACTGAAAGCGAAGCGGTACCGGATTATGCTTATGATGTTTTTGGAGTAGCATATACCGGTGTATCACCTGCCGGCAGCCTGACATTTGGGATCAAGTTTTAATTAATTATAAGGTCTGATGAATAAGTTATTCTTTGTGCTTGTTTTTTTGATAATGTCAGAAGGACTGAGGTCGCAACCGGGCGGAAAGGCTTTTCAATTTCTGGAAAATACAAATTCGGCTCGTGTAGCAGCATTAGGGGGGAAGGTTGCAGCACTATCAGATGATGACTTAAATATGCCTTTTCACAATCCTTCATTACTATCACCATCAATGCATAATCATCTGGTATTGAACTATGTTGATTTTTTTGCAGGCATTAACTACGGGTATGCATCATATTCCAGATCATATGGTAATATCGGAAATTTTGCGATTGGGATAAACTATCTGAATTACGGGAAATTTATTGGTGCGGATGAGGCAGGAGTATTAACCTCTGAATTCAAAGCTGCGGATTATGCATTTAACATAATTTATTCAAGGTCTTTGGATAGCCTGTTTACTATTGGCATAAACCTGAAACCTGTTTATTCAAATCTTGAATCATACAGTTCCTTTGCTATAGCTTTTGATGCCGGAATAACTTATCATAATCCGGAGAAGTATTTTACGGCATCTCTTGTACTAAGAAATCTGGGAACGCAGATAACAACATATTATCCCAATGGGGATAAAGAACCCCTTCCGTTTGAGATATTACTGGGAATATCGCAAAAGTTGAAGTATGCACCGCTGGGATTCTTTATAGTAGCTGAACATCTTGAAAAATATGACCTTACATATGATGTTGAGAAAAAAAGTGATATTATAGCAGATCCTTTTACGGGAGAAGATATTAAAGAGGATAAGTTAAATATTTTCATTGACAAATTTATGCGTCATATTATTGTCGGATCAGAGGTGTACCTGACTGATAATTTTGTACTCAGGTTCGGATTTAACTACCGCAGACGAATGGAAATGAAAGTTGATTCAAGGGCAGGAACGGTTGGTTTTTCATGGGGCGTGGGAATTAAAATTTCGAAATTTCATTTAAGTTATGCACGGCCGGCATATCATCTTTCAGGAGCCCCTAATAATTTCTCATTAAGCATGAATTTATCAGAATTTAATAAGAAATTTTAAAAGGCTGTTATAATATTTCATTCTAATATTGCACAGTACCGTATTTTTTCAGATATTATATGCCCGGTATTGAAGTGTATAAGATTTATTTTATATGATCCCATTGAAAAAGAAGATTATAGTTGCTGTTGATGGTTATTCGTCAAGTGGGAAAAGTACTTTTGCCAGGGCCATAGCCAAAGAACTTGGCTACATATATATTGACAGTGGTGCAATGTACAGGGCAATCGCTTTATACTGCATGAAAAATAGGATAATATCGGGGGGAAGGGTAGAACATGCCCGCCTGAAAAATGCACTGGGTTCGATAGTCATTGAATTTAAATTCAACGGGAAATCAAAGATATATGAGACATTTCTGAATAATGAAAATGTTGAGGAAGAGATAAGGAGCGTTGAAGTATCGGAAGTGGTGAGCTTAATAAGCAAAATAAGGGAAGTAAGGGAAAAAATATTACTACTGCAGCGTAAAATAGGGAAAAAGAAAGGCATTGTGATGGATGGAAGGGATATAGGTACAGTTGTTTTTCCTGATGCGGAAATAAAGATATTCATGACCGCCGATATTGAGATCAGGGCAAAAAGAAGATTTAACGAGCTTGAGGCCAGAAGCGCTGATGTCAGATTTAATAAGATAAAAAGAAACATTGAAGACAGGGACTATCAGGACGTCAACAGGGAAGAAAGTCCGCTGATAAAAGCAAGGGATGCAATTGAACTTGATAACAGCAATATGGCCTTTGCAGAGCAGATGGATTGGTTCAGGAGAAAAATCAGCATGTTAACGGATAATAATAATATTTAAAATTTAATTTTTATTATTTCATTAATTATTGAATATTTGTATTTGATATTAAAAAAACGGTTATGGAAGAAATAAAGAGAATAGCAGTGCTTACCTCAGGAGGTGATGCCCCTGGCATGAATGCTGCGATAAGGGCAGTAACGCGTGCAGGTGTTTATAATAAGCTTGAGGTATATGGTATTAAAAGGGGTTTTCAAGGCATGATTGAAGGGGATTTCATTAAGCTTGAATCCCGATCGGTAAGCGGAATTATTCAAAATGGGGGCACTATATTGCAAACTGCCAGGTGTAAAGATTTCAGGGAGACTGAAGGCAGGAAGAAAGCATATGTGCAATTGAAGAAATTCGATATTCATGCGGTTATAATAATTGGAGGTGACGGATCATTTACCGGTGCGACGATAATGTCAAAAGAGTATGACATTCCCTTTATTGGCATTCCCGGCACTATTGACAACGACCTTTACGGCACGGATTATACTATAGGTTATGATACGGCATTAAACACTGTAGTAAGTGCAGTTGATAAAATACGGGATACGGCAAGCTCACATAACAGGCTCTTTTTTGTTGAAGTGATGGGTAAGGAAGCAGGTTTTGTTGCATTGAGGAGCGGTATTGCCTGCGGGGCAGAGGCAATTCTTATCCCTGAGGTGAAGGGACAGCTTAAAAAATTATCTGAATCTCTCGCAAGACGGGGAAAGCAACAGAAATCGAGCATTATCATGGTTGCTGAAGGAGACGATGAAGGCAGGGCGATTGAGATTGCTGCTAAAATACAAAAGGAATTTCCCGTATTTGATATCAGGACGACAATACTTGGCCATATACAAAGAGGAGGTACGCCTTCAGCATTCGACAGGGTTACAGCAAGCAGGATGGGTGTTGCAGCAGTTGAAGCTTTGCTTGATGATCAGAAAAGTATTATGATAGGATTAGTAAACAATGAGATTGTGCACGTTCCCTTAAATAAGACGGTGAAACTGCATAAGGATGTGAATAGAGAGCTGCTTGAGATTGCTGACATTCTTATTTAAACATAATAACTTATCCACATCTGGATGAGCCACACGAAGTACATATCAAACAACCTTCCTGATAGATAAGATCTTTAGAACCACATTCAGGGCATGATTGTCCTTTTTTCGCTTTGGTCCCGTCAGGAATATACCTTTTTAATGCCCTGTCCACACCATTTTTCCATGTATTTATAGTATCACTGTCCAGTCTTAGTGACGAGACAAGATTTACAACATCGGGCAGGGGCATGCCATGGCGAAGAACGCTTGAAATCAGTTTTGCATAATTCCAGAATTCTTTATTGAACATATGAGAAAGGCCCCCTAATGTGTTTTTATATCCGAACTTATCAACGTATTGAAAATCATAACGGGATTCGCCTTTTTCATTACGGTTTTTTATAATATATCCCCTGGCTATTGATTTTGGGATCGGGAACATTTCTTCGTCGGCCATACCTGTAAATATTTCATAGGGTTTGCCATCCTTCAGGCCAACAAATGCTATCCATTTCTCATCGTTATTCTTGAATCTTATTATTTCTGCATCAAGAACTTTCGGGCGTTTATATTTTTTTGCTTCTTCTTCATTACTTTCGTCGTTTGTAAGAAGTACTCCCGATCGTGATCCTTCCCTGTAAACAGTTACTCCTTTACAGCCACTCTTCCAGGCAGTGATATAAAGGTCCCCGACCAGCTCTTCTGTTGTATTTTTCGGCAGGTTTATCGTTACGCTTATTGAATGATCAACCCACTTTTGTATTTCACCCTGCATCTTCACTTTGCTAACCCAGTCAATATCATTGGAAGTTGCTTTAAAATATGGTGATTTTTTAATTATTTCCTGAAGCTTGTTATCCTTGTAGTTCTGGATCTGTTCCGGCTTATATCCGTATGTTACAAGCCATTCCACAAACTTATGGTGAAAAACGTTGTACTCTTCCCATGCATCGCCTACCTCATCAACAAATGAAACGTTAACACTTGAATCATTAGGATTAACTTTTCTTCTTCTCTTATATACGGGAGAAAATACAGGCTCAATACCAGAGGTTGTCTGCGTCATAAGGCTTGTAGTGCCGGTAGGAGCGATCGTCAGAAGTGCAATATTTCTTCTTCCGTGTTTAAGCATATCACCGAAAAGCTGCTCATCCTCTGCCTTAATGCGCTGTATGAACGGATTGTCTTTTTCAAGATGTGAGTCATATATTGCAAACGGGCCCCTTTCCTTAGCGAGGTATACTGATGATCTGTATGCTTCAATGGCCAGAGTTTTATGAATTTCGATAGAGAAATCAATAGCATTTTCACTGCCATATCTTAATCCCATTGCTGCCAGCATATCTCCTTCGGCCGTGATCCCTATCCCTGTCCTGCGACCTTCTTCGGTCTTATAACGTATGTTTTCCCAAAGTTTCTTTTCTACTCTTTTTATCTCTTCATCTTCGGGATCACCGTTAATTTTTTCAAGTATTGTATCAATCTTTTCTATTTCAAGGTCAATTATATCATCCATTATCCGCTGTGCGTAGTGAACATGTTCCTTAAACATGCTAAAGTTGAAAATAGCCTTTTCTGTAAAAGGATTATCCACATAACTATACAAGTTAAGGGCCAATAACCTGCAGGAGTCGTAAGGGCAGAGAGGTATCTCCCCGCAGGGATTTGTTGAAGCGGTCTTGTAGCCAAAGTCAGAATAACAGTCGGGCACAGATTCAGATGTAATGGTATCCCAGAACAAAATGCCCGGTTCAGCGGAGCTCCATGCATTATAAACTATTTTATCCCACAGCTTGCGTGCATCGATCTCTTTTTTTACTTCAGGATCTTTTGAATCTATCGGGAATTGCTGTAAATAATTTTTATTATTTATCACTGCTTCCATAAATTCATTATCGATCTTCACGGAAACATTGGCCCCTGTTACTTTTCCCTTTGCCAGCTTAGCGTCAATGAACTGTTCCGCATCAGGATGCTTAATGGACAAACTTAACATTAAAGCCCCTCTTCTTCCATCCTGGGCCACCTCGCGCGTTGAATTGGAATATCTTTCCATAAAGGGGATGATACCGGTTGATGTTAGGGCACTGTTTAAAACCGAGCTGCCTATGGGCCGGATGTGAGACAGATCATGGCCAACTCCGCCTCTGCGTTTCATCAACTGAACCTGCTCCTGGTCAATTTTCATTATGCCGCCATAGGAATCGGCAGGTTTATCATGCCCGATAACAAAACAGTTTGAAAGAGAAGCTACCTGGTATTTATTACCTATGCCCGTCATCGGGCCGCCCTGAGGGACGATATATTTAAAATCTTTAAGTATGGCATATACCTGATCCGCACTTAAGGGATTGATATACTTCTTTTCTATCCTGGCTATTTCTCTTGCCAGCCTTCTGTGCATCTCATCGGGATTCTTTTCATACAAATTACCTGCTGAATCCTTTAACGCATACTTATTGATCCAGACAGTAGTTGCCAGCTCGTCACCCTTAAAGTACTCCAGTGTACTTTTCAGGGCTTCTTCATAACTGTAGGTTTTTTTCACTGGACCATCGAAGTCTTTTTTTTCATCTTTCTTTAATTTGAAGTCCCCGGAGCTGGTTTTACCTGTCTTTATTTCTTCAGTGTGCATCTGCTAATTTTTTAAAACGTTGGAAATCCTAATGATAACGGCCCTTAGAAAAAAGGACGCAGGTTATGCAATTTAGAAATAGAATCAAATTTCTGCAACCTGTAAATCTTCGTATTTATCAACATTTCAGGATATTTATTAACTCGGATATTAAAGCATTGAAATACTGACATATATACTACAGCAACATATTATCATACAAATCAAATTTCATAAATGCAACAAATAAAATATTTAATTGTCAAAAAAATATTAACACGTTATTATCCAAAAATAAAGTTACTAATCTTAACGCTAAACAGGTAAATAAAGCGTGAAAAAATTTATCCGGAGATCATGAAAAAATTCACTCAAAAAACATGAAAAGTTTAATCCAAATTGATTCTAATTGTTAATTTTGCCTGAGTAATGCCGAAGTGGCGGAATTGGTAGACGCG
>CAZBUF010000509.1:0-6811 GCA_964495025.1 uncultured Bacteroidales bacterium
ATATACCCGTTAACAAAGGTATACCCAGGATAATAAAGGCCGTAATAAACATATCCGCAGGGTCTATTCTTAACTCAGGAAAGAGTTCCGGGTCTATTTTACTCATATAGTTCAAAAATATCTCTCCCCATATTTTAAAATTAAGAGGTGTCAGGATAATGGCAGATAAACTGGCTATTGCAGTAAGACTTACCGACAAGGCAACATTACCTTTAGCCAGGGATGAGATAAAATTTGAGATATTACCGCCCGGGCATGAAGCTACGAGGATCATTCCCAGCCCTATTGCAGGAGTTATGTAATTTCTTAAAATTATAGCAATTACACATGTTACGGCAGGAAGAAGGACAAATTGTGAAATTATACCTGCAATAGTGGATTTTGGATTCTTTATCAGCCTCCTGAAGTGTTCAACTTTTATTTGCAGCGCTACCCCGAACATAATGAAAGCTATGGTAAGATTGAGAATAAATAATGATTGAGGGGAAAAATTCAGTCTTATATCATCCAGGAGTCTTAATGATTCCAGCATAAATTATTTTTTTATCCTTTCAGTAATATTGAAATATAAAAATAATAAGCTTATGGCAATTTCCAAAATACCGGATAATTGTTCAATATAGCAAATATTTACATTACCGGTATTATGATTTGTTCTATTATTAAAATTCTGTGATATCTTTATTGCAACAAAAATATATCATTATGGATAAACCAGGCAACGACTTTATTAAAACAGAGCCCGGATCTTTGAACGAGAATGTGTTTAAGATAATTGGCGACGACTGGATGCTTATTACGGCAGGAGGCCGCGATAATTTTAATATGATGACTGCAAGTTGGGGCTTCATGGGGATAATTTGGAACAAGCCGGTAGCAGTTTGTTTTATCAGGCCCCAGAGATATACACGGCAGTTTTCTGAAAAATATGATTATTTCACTCTGAGTTTCTTTGAAGAAAAGTACAGAAAGATCCTTCAGATATGTGGTTCAAGATCCGGAAGAGATACGAACAAGGTTAAAGCAACCGGACTGAAACCATGTGAGACTGATCTTGGTAATATATGTTATATGCAATCAAGGTTGTTCCTTGAGTGTCGCAAACTCTATTTTGGCGACCTTAACAAGGAGAATTTTATTGTGCCCGAAATTGCGGACCGGAATTATCCAACCGAAGATTTCCACAGGTTTTATATCGGAGAGATAGTAAATTGTTTTAAAAAATTATGATCTGAACAACATAGGGTAGCAGGTGTTAACGGGGTAATTGCTTGTATTTTAAGGAGAGTACAGCCAAAAGATTGCTGAATGTGGTCATTGCCTGTTGAGTGGCAACACTGATCTCCTTTTTCTGCAATCTTAATAGCAGCAACCCATATAAACCGTTAAAGCATATATCTATTTCATTCAGTGAAGGATTATGCAGCTTTTTTTTAAACTCATTAATGTTATCAGCAGCATAACTGTATATTTTATGATATTGTTCTTCATACTCTGACTTAAGGAGGCTAAGATGTGTGTTGTTCAACTCGGCGATTATTTTTTTTACAAACTTAAGATGACCCTTTTCTTTTATTTTTTCCTCATGCATCATAACAATAATATTGGCATACCAGTTTCTGATCTCTTTCTTTATTCTTTCGCTGTGATCGAATTGTGAAATGATATTTTCTTCAACCAGGTCAATATTAAATTTATATGCTCTTATCATATCCTCAATCTGCCAGATATAAAGAACATATTCGGCAACATTTGATTTTCTTTTTTCTTCGGCGATGATCATAAATTAAGAGATAATATTATAAAACAAAATTAATCTAAAACCAGAGATTTTCGGACTAAACACCTTTTAGTTTATCAATTATCCTTCTTTCTTTTTTTGTTGGCCTTCCTGCACCTTTATCCCTTTTTATAAATACTGTCTCATTTATTTTTAACTTGGCCAGCTCTTCAACAGATGTAAGGTCTTCATAATGTTCTGCCGCTATTTTTGCAGATTGCCTTCTCTGTAATAACGATTTGATTTTATATGTATATATTACCGGCAGCTTTCTTACTAATATAGTATCACCGGGTTTAATATCCCTTGATGGCTTTACCTGGATCCCGTCAATGATTATCTTCCCCTTTTTACATTCCTCTGCAGCTTTGCTGCGGGTTTTATAAATCCTCACAGCCCAGAGCCATTTATCTATACGCATTTTTCCTTCTGACATATAAATATCCGGTTAAAATGATTTTCAAAATATATTGCAATATTAGATACAAATCAATTATTTAATAATAATAATATTTAATAATATAAACAAGATGAACACAAAGAACAATTCAGCAATTTAATAATCACCTTTTATCTGTAAGGTTATGAAATTAATAAAAAATTACTGGTATTAGATTCTTTTTTTTACTACATAAAAGCAGTAGTCATTGATAATATTTTCCGGTAGTGAATAGGTATTTACCTACCTTTTATTAAAAACAATACGGACTTATTTTTATGATTGTCATGTTTGAATCATAATAACTTAAAAAATCAACTGCAATGAAAGGAGTATTAAAAATTTTAACGACAGGAATATTTATTATCCTGTTAATAAATTTTACGGGCTGTACTAACTCAGGAAAAGACAGTAAATCGGGTGATAATGATGATAACCTGCACGGCATTGTCAGTATATCAGGAGCGTTTGCTCTTTATCCCATAACAGTGAGATGGGCAGAAGAATTCAGGAAGATTCATCCTGAAGTAAAGATTGATGTTTCGGCAGGTGGGGCAGGGAAAGGTATGGCTGATGCTCTTTCTCAGATGGTTGATCTGGGGATGTTTTCCAGGCAGGTTAGCGCGCAGGAGGTGGAAAAAGGAGCATGGTGGATAGCTGTAACCAAAGATGCCGTGCTGCCAACTATAAATTCAGGGAATACCTTTATCAGCGATATTAAGAGCAAGGGTATATCAAGGGAAAGTTTCATTAGGATATTTATCACCAAAGAAGTAACAAAGTGGGAAGAGCTGTATGGAGACATTGAAAGGACACCGATAAACGTATATACCAGGGCAGATGCATGTGGAGCGGCTGCAATGTGGGGTGAATTCCTGGGTAAAAACCAGGAGGAATTGAATGGTGTGGGAGTATTTGGCGACCCTGGCATAGCAGACGCTGTAAGAAGTGATATTAATGCGCTGGGATATAATAATGTTATATACATATATGATATCAATACGAGAAAGAAATATAAAGGGCTGGATGTTGTGCCTGTTGATCTTGATGGTAATGGGCTGATTGAAGGGAATGAGAATTTCTATGATAACCTGGACAGCATCATGCAGGCCATTAAAAACGGTGTGTATCCTTCACCTCCGGCCAGAGACCTGTATTTTGTATCAAAGGGCAAACCGGAAAGAGCGGTTGTTAAGGAGTTTATTAAATGGATATTAACAGAGGGACAGAAATTCGTGAAAGAAGCAGGATACGTAAAACTTTCAGATGAAAAGATCAGTAATGAACTTAAAAAAATTAACTGACATATTTATCCCTCAATAAATCAATAGAAGTTTTATGGCATAATAATTTATGCGGTGAACAGGAAGAACTGCAGGAAAATTATAACATATTTTAATAAAAACCACGGATAGTGAGGTATATTAAATTTGACCGTCATATTAAGAACAGGTTAAGCAGTGTATGGATGTTATTCTGGCTTGTGGTTATTATACTTTTGCCGGTTTTAATTGCCGCCGGCCTGTATGTAAAATCATCGCTTCTGCTTGAGAGCAATTCGATATTTGATTTACTGTTATCCAGGGAATGGAAGCCAATGTCAGGTAAATTCGGATTCTACACTTTTATTATCAGCTCATTATGGGTTACAATGCTTGCCCTGATTATTGCCGGTCCTATATGCCTGTTCTCAGCAATACATCTTACCCAATATGCAAAAAGCCGGGTATTGAAAATAATGCGGCCCGTTGTTGATATTCTGGCGGGAATACCTTCGGTAATTTATGGTGTGTGGGGTGTAATAGTGATCGTTCCGTTCATTTCCGGTAAGGTGGCGCCTCTCTTCGGCAAACAGATATCAGGATATAGCATTTTATCCGGGTCGGTTGTATTGGCGGTAATGATCATACCCTTTATACTGAATATTCTGATAGAGGTATTTAAATCTATTCCTATTGAGTTGCAGGAAGCTTCACTATCATTAGGGGCCAGTAAATGGGAAACGGTAAAGCATGTTCTTTTAAGGAAGGCCCTTCCCGGTATAGTCTCTGCTATGGGACTCGGGTTATCAAGAGCTTTCGGAGAAACCATAGCAGTACTTATGGTTGTTGGTAATGTGGCAAAAATTCCCAGGGGAGCCTTTCAACCCGGTTATCCGCTGCCTGCATTAATTGCCAACAATTATGGAGAAATGCTTTCAATACCAATGTACGATTCTGCCCTTATGTTTGCAGCACTTATTCTGTTTATTATTGTACTAATATTTAATTCCTTATCAAGATTATTAATTATAAGGTTTGGTAAATTAATTTAAGAATGATCAAAAAAACAGTTAAAATTATTGAAGAAGCGTTTTTCAGGTTCATTATGCTCCTGTCAACATGCACAATCGTATTTGCATTATGCCTTATAATATTTAGTATATTGAAAAGGGGCTTACCGTCACTTTCCCTGGAGATGCTGACACAAACACCAAAAGGAGGTTTTTATTTTGGAAAGGAGGGAGGCATCCTGAATGCAATTGTCGGATCATTGTACTTATCATCCGGGGCAACATTAATTGCTTTTATTATTGGCCTGCCGGTAGCTTTATATATGAATATTTACCTGATAAACAGAAAAAAAACTGTTAATGCGATAAGATTTCTTCTTGATGTGTTGTGGGGCATACCTTCTATAGTATATGGGGCATTTGGATTTTCAATAATGGTCTTTTTGGGTATGAAAGCTTCTTTACTGGCAGGTATTATTGTTGTCTCACTTTTTATTATACCCATAATGATCAGAGCAATGGACGAAGGACTGATGACGATCCCCGGTGGTATGATTGAGTCAGCTACCTCGTTGGGAGCAAATAAATCTGAAGTTGCCTTCAGGATTTGTGTAAGGCAATGTTTCCCCTGCATTGTAACTGCAATTTTGCTGTCATTTGGCCGGGCAATTGGCGATGCAGCATCAGTTCTTTTCACAACAGGCTTTACCGACAGAATTCCGACATCATTAACACAACAAACCGCTACTTTACCACTGTCAATATTCTTTCAGTTGTCATCGCCTATACCCGAAGTAAAAAACAGGGCTTACGCCGCAGCTGCCGTACTAACATTTATAGTGTTAATTATAAGTATATTATCCAGAGTATTGACAGCAAAGTATAAAAAAAGCATAATTAAATTTTAAACAATGAGTGAACCTGTTAAAATAAGAGTTGAAAATCTGAATCTTCATATCAGTAAAAAACATATTTTGAAAGATATCAATATTTCAATTCCTAAAAATAAAATAACCGTTATTCTTGGGCCGTCAGGATGTGGCAAAACCACGCTGATGAAATGCTTAAACCGGCTAACTGATCTTTATCCTGAGATGAAGGTCTCAGGAAATATCTTTATTGATGATATCGAAATACTTAATTCGAGGAATGATATCACAAATATCAGGAAAAAAATGGGTCTGCTTTCACAACGTCCGTATCCTCTTCCAATGAGTATTTATAAGAATGTTGCTTTTGGACTGAAAATAAGCAACAGACTAAAAAAGAAATATCTAAACAGGAGAATTGAGCATTACCTGCGACAGGCAAGTTTATGGGATGAGGTGAGTAACAGGTTAAAAGAACCGGCCTCGTATTTATCAATTGGACAGCAGCAACGACTCTGCCTGGCAAGAGGCCTTGCTGTTGATCCCGACATAATTCTGGCCGACGAGCCTACATCGGCCCTGGATCCCCTGTCAAGTAAAGCAATAGAAGAGAAATTCACGGAGCTGAAAAGAAGCTATACCATTGTTGTGGTCACTCATATTTTAAGACAGGCTGTAAGAATAGCCGATTATGTGGTTTTTATGTATCTGGGTGAAGTGATCGAGCAGGGAGAGGCAAAGGATTTTTTTGAAAACCCGAAGATGGATAAAACAAAATCGTATTTAAAGGGAGTATTTAATTAGACTTGAAATATAAGCTTATGAAGAAAAGACACGAAAAAGACACTTTCAAATCTGAAAACAACAGGAGGCTGATGAAGGCATTTAAAGTATTATTTTTGATTTTTATAAGTTTTAATACTGCCCCGGACCTGTTATCTCAACTTTCATTTACCGGTGATATACGAAACAGGATGGAATGCAGGTATGGCCAGGGTATGCTGCCTGATTCTTCAGATTTGCCCGCCTTTTTTGTAAACCAGAGAACACGCTTGATAATGAATTATATTAACAGGCAGTTTTCTGTGGGGATAACACTCCAGGACTCCAGGGTATGGGGTGATACCGGGCCAAAAGATGACAACAACTCAATTGATATGTTTGAGGGGTGGATAAAATATGATTTTACAGAAAAGCTATCTGTGAAATTCGGAAGGCAGGCACTAAAATACGATGATCAGAGATTATTATCAGAATCAAACTGGAATAACAAAGGTGCTTCACATGATCTGGCTGTTTTTCAATATGAAAACAATGATAAACTGGTAGATTGCCATATCGGATTTGGTGTTAACAACCTAAAGGAAGACAAGTTTTTATCGGACTATAACCTGAATTATTATAAATATTTATCATATATCTGGCTGAAAAAAGAACTGTTAAGCGGATTT
>CAZBUF010000510.1:0-5832 GCA_964495025.1 uncultured Bacteroidales bacterium
CCAATGAGTTGTATCGCTTTCTTTCAATTTTCCCCCTTCATTACTACCACGAAAACCATAATCTTCAGCGTCTTCTTGAGACATACCAAGGTATATTTCCAGTTCCATCCAATCTTCATCTGTCGGAACATGCCATCCAACCGGGCATATTCCTTGCAACCTTTCATAAGGAAATGTTGTACTAAAATTATCACTCCATATAGAAGAATAAGTATATAATAATCCATAGGTATCCTTATAAATAATAGAGTCGTTATAAACAAACCAATATGTGCTTGAATTACCCCAGGTTATTCCTGCACCTGTTCCATCAACTAAAGGTGTTCCATCTTTTAAATGAGTAGTTTTTAGATTTTCTTTCATCCAGCATTGATCACCTATTTTATCAGTATTATAAATGTTCCCATCATAATCAGTTACAGTTGTGGGACAGGTCTTAATTTGAGTTGTAAAATTCCATATATCCCCTTCAGTCTGATTACCATGCATATCTTTTGCCATTATCTTCCAATAATAGGTTGTGTTATATTCTAAGTCTGGTTCAAATGTATTCACAGGAAGGTTCGTATGAACGATAGGTGGAGAGGTTGAAGTTCCAAAATAAACATCGAATAATAAATCAATATCATCTATGTCATAACAATCCCACGATAATGTTTTACTTGTACTTATATCAGATGCCCCATCAGATGGTACAGGGTTTGAAGGTTTAAATGGAGGACTATTTTCGGTTTCGGATTTAGTGGTAAAATGCCATATCGAACCTATAGTCTCATTAATGTGAGTATCCTTAGCAATAATTTTCCAGTAATAAGTCGTATTATTTTCCAGGGTGCCGGGAGTATATGAAGTATCACTTTGGTTTGTTTGAACAACAACTGGATTTTCAGACGTGCCAAAATAAACATCGTAAGTTAAGTTATCATTGTCTGGATCATTGCATGACCAGTATAGAGTAATATCAACATCTTTATCAATTGAATTATTTGTGGGTACCGGATTGAATGGTAGCCCAGGATTTTGATTTCCACCTAAGTCTGATGCATCAATTATTGGTTCTCTATATTGAATTATTGGCTCAGGTATTGGATAATCAAAAATACTTTGATCAAAAATTGTCATTTTTATGCCTCCTCCGATATTTACACCTGCATATATTGTCCACCATGGATCATCAGCAATATCAGCATCTAATTCCAAAAACAATTGACCATTAAGATAAGGAGCAAGTGTGCCGTAAAATTTAAATTCTAATTGAGGCATAATATAACCTTTTACATTTGCATTTGCACTCACAGAAGGTTTACTATATGAAAAAGAATTTGTAAATTCTTCATCTCCTGTCCAATTTCCCTCTTCATATTTCCTCCAGGCGTTAAATCCAAGTTCCTGACTAGCTGATGTTGATATATTTGCACCAAAATCTGAATCAATTCCTGCGTATAACGTAATTGTCGGTATGATAACAACCGGAATCGGCCCTACCGTAAATGTAATCGGATGAAAATTGTGCTCATATAAGAGTATTTCTTCTTCATAGTTTTCACTATAATCTACTGTAAATTCTAAGTTTAATTCTTCGGAGATTCCATATTCAATTTTCAGCATTTTAAGTTCGAACTGTTCAATATTAAAATCAATTGTAAATGTTGGGGCTAATTTAAAATCTCCGGAAATATTTATAAGTCCATCAGCAAAAGAAGTATCAATTGAATAATTTATAAATTCGATTCCTTCAGTATTTTTAAAACTTGATACTACTATGTTACTACTTGATAACTGATTCGTTGTTTGTGCAATTTGATCCGCAGTAAGTGAAGTAGTATAAGTAATATCACAGTACTCAATTGCATCAGTAAGTGAGGCTTGGGATGTTTCAGTAATAACTTCATCACCGGAATAATCAACAGATGTTACTTTTCTTAAATAACCTCCATTAGCAGCTGACACAATAACATCGCCAACATTAAAACTATAGTTATTACTAAATGTAAATGTGTAATCAGTTGTATCCACAGAATTAATTGCATTATTCCATTCTGTTTCTGACGCAAATACTTTTGTAGTCTGAGGGATTATTGGCTGCCCTGTTTCATCATTTTTTTCATCATCCTTTTTGCATCCTTTTAAAAAAAATATGAATAATAAAATGAAAGTACTAAATATGGCTTTTTTATACATATTATTAAGTGTAAAGTATGCTCAACATATGTCATTTAACTATTATCAAATGTAAATTCTATTTATTTTATTTCCAAATAATTATAGAATATTAATGTTACTTTAAGTAGGATTGTATTAGTAGCTCACAATTCACATAATAAGGATTAACATATCTTATATAAATATTCATTATACATGTCTTCATAGTAAGTTAAATAAAATAAATACTAATTGAAATAATTTACACAATATCTTTGATCTCGCAAGCTCCTTAGTAATCACAGCTCTCTCATACTTTTGCGGATTGCCTTTAACAGCTTCATTGCTTCCTCATAACTGGTTGCATCCCATGATTCATTAAAAAGCCAGAAATCTGAATATTCCAGGATAAGCTCATAAAAAGAATGATGAATCTTTCTTAATAAAACAGCAACAATACGGGCGAGATAATTATACCTTAAACAGGCAGCGAGACATTACCATTAAAACTTTATCAAATGACCTTTTTTCCCATCATACCGTCGGTTTCATACAAGGTGTTTTTTGATAAAGAAGCCGACAAAAGACAAAGGAACAAGTTTTCTTTCAAAAAATGGTTATATCAGGAAAACTAATGTTGGCTTCCTCACTTTTTGCATCAATATAGAATAATAGTAAGCCTTCAGCCAGCTACACCTAATAATTTTTAATCAAAAAAGGGGATAATTCAAGAATATTATACTGATTATTCGTTCTGATAACCTGGCAGCAGCTCTTCAAGTTTCTGAATAGAATGGTCAGGTATCCGTGAGAGTATATCTTTGAACCATGTAAATGGTTCCACTTCATTGATTTTGCAGGTACCCAGGAAAGAATACATTATAATACTTATAAGGAAGACAAGGTATTCTCTGTTTCTGTTCCTTCTATCAAATTAATTTCCGGCAGTAATTGGATATGGTTGAATAGCATAAATTGTTATAATAGAATCAATAATTGTCCGCATACATTCGGTATCCTTATTTGAGTCATTATGAAATAAATCTGTATTTAATTGAATAGGATTCAGGATATCTCCATTAGGAACAGCATTTTTTATACATTGTGAGGGATAGGTTACAACTCCATCTGTTAGTTCATTACGTAGTGCAAGACTGAATTCTTCAATTTGTGATGGTGATAATTCATCCTGATACTTTTTTTTAAGGTTTTCTGCAATTAATCCGGATAATCTTCCTAAGCGTCTGTTTTTCCATATGCTTGTAATTATACCCAATGGCAGGTACTCCGGAAAATCTTTTGAGTTTAAAGATCTTAGTGCGGTGCTTCCAGGTTCTAAATATGAAATAGCAGAAGAATTAATATCTATTTTAGTATAAAAAAAGTTAATTGTGGATAAAAGTAAATTATCACTATTCCTTTTCAATAATGCTAAAAATGATCCCATATGTGGGGAGGTAACGGAAATATATCCCCCAATATTTTTAGTCCCATAATTATTAATATATGCACGGCAAGCTAATCCACCCATTGAATGCCCGATTAAAATTATCTTCCTACAAGATTGCTCACTGAGAATTTCTTCAATTACCAGCTTAACTTCTTCACCTTGTTCATCGAACGATAAATTTTGATTATCACTAAAGTCGAGCGTGTACAAAATAGTTGTTTCGTTATTTATAACAGTATCATTAACCGGTTCAAATACAGTATTTTTCACATTCGAAGCAAATAACTTAAAATTCCCTCGATAAATATAACCCGGACTAGTACATAATGAATCTATTAGTATGGTCCATGTTTTATGATTCGCGCCCAATCCATGAACAAAAAGTATGGCAGGCTGAGAATATTTTATCAACGCGAAATAACCTGAATAACTTGTTTCTGCAATCAAATATTTACCACTATCATATGTTTTTATTTCCTGCCAGTTTGAGCCTGTCCAGAACGCTATATATGCTTTTTTCCGGACTAATTTATGTTTTCTTTTATTGAATAGTAATTGCAGCTTTGCCTTATCGTTCTGATCCTTCCTGATTTCATATATATTGCTCAATATTTCAGAATCTATAAGATCTTGATTAACATCATGTAAAATGCTAACAGAATAATTTTCATTATCTCCTAATGATTTTACTACAAGACCTTTATCAGGTTTTGCTAAGGGTTTATTTCCTGCCTGATTGCTATTTTTTATTATTAAAACAAAGATTGACACTAAGAATATTAAGACAATTAAACTGACAACTTTTAATAATTTATTCTTCATATCTTAATTGTTAAACAAATGTTATCTTCTGCAAATTTGACCCCAGTCTCTGCCTGGTTAAGTGCAAAAATAATCTGTGATTCTGTGAATTTTGATTTCTTCATTGCAGTTTTCTTCAGTGTTAATATTACGAAAATTGTCCGGATTTCTCTATTTTAATATGGTCCTGTTTATTGGGAAGATGTCAAATATCTTCTGCAATATTTATATTTAATAATAAATACAAAAACTCTTTATCGTCTGCTTTTTATTTTGTAACTTTTATTATGCAATAAGCTAATAGTTAAGCAAAATTGAATTCTTATCCCGTTTGTTCGGGTTCACACAATGTTAAATTTACTTAATAACTTAATTTATTATGAAAAACAAATACTTTTTAAGGCCATTGTTATCGTTTTGTATAACAATTGTGGCATGTTTGTCTGGTGTAGGGCAAACGGTAACAGTTGATGACTATACACCTGGGGTTTTAGCAACATACACTTTTACTTATGTAACAACAGGTACAATTGGAGTTGGTACCATAACACCAAATATTTTCCTTCTCACAAAGCCAGGCGGATATGCAGATTTTATAGCCGTTGACCCTTTAAGTTCTTTTGCCCCATACGCTGTTGTCAAGGTTAATGGAGTTGACGTCCCAATAAATACAGTTAATTTTGGTTCAATTTATGGTTCGTGGGCAACAGGAATTCAAATATCAACAGGCGGTGCTTCAGGAGGTACAGCTATTCCTGCAGGAGCAACAATAGAAATTATTGTTTCCGATATAATTACCAACCCTTCCGGTGGTTCACACACTTTTAACTGGAAAACAGCTGAAGGTTCCGGGGCTGCAACAGAGAACTTTTCTGCTATCCTGAATTTCCCGGAAGCTCCAACCGTTACAACTCAGGCAGTTACGGATATCACAACAACAACGGCTACAGGTAATGGAAATATTACTGACCTGGGTGATCCTAATCCGTCTCAGCACGGTGTATGCTGGAATACCGGAGGAACACCAACAACAGCCGACAGTAAAACAGAAGAAGGCGCTGTATCTGTAACCGGCGCTTTCACATCCGACATGACATCATTAAGCGCGAATACTACATACTATGTGAGGGCTTATGCAACCAATTCTGTTGGAACAGTTTATGGCTCCGAAGTATTATTCATTACCGATCCTCAGGCTCCAACCATAACAACTCAGGCAGTTACGGATATCACAACAACAACTGCCACAGGTAACGGAAATGTAACTGACCTGGGTGCTCCTAATCCGTCTCAGCACGGTGTATGCTGGAATACCGGAGGAACACCAACAACAGCCGACAGTATAACAGAAGAAGGCGCTGTATCTGTAACCGGGGCTTTCACATCCGACATGACATCATTAAGCGCGAATACTACATACTATGTGAAGGCTTATGCAA